>NZ_JBHUZM010000005.1:0-144134 GCF_042667665.1 Streptomyces sp. NPDC057307
GTCATGCGGGGTGGCCGCCCTCGTACGTGCTCCCGCGCGTCAGCCGAGCAGGCCGCCGATCGGGTTCTTGGCCCCGCCACCGCCGCCGGTGGACGAGCCGCCTCCGCCGCCCGTGGTGCCGCCGCCGTCGCCTCCGCCGGTCGTGCCGCCGCCCTGGCCGCCTCCGCCGCCCGTCGAACCACCGCTCGTCGCGGGGCCCTGGCTGCTCGACGGCGGGGGTGCCTGCTCCGACGTCTGCGGGGGTGCCTGGCCGGTGCCCTGGGACTGGCTGGGCCGGCCGCCCGTGCCGGTGCCGCCCGGCTTGCGGGCCGGGTCCTGGCCCGGCTTCGCCCGCTCGGCCGCCGGGCCGCTGGTCTGGCCGGCCGTCGGCGCCGTGCTGCCGCCGTTCTGCCGGGCCTCGCCGGTGGGCGTGCCGGATGCGCTGCTCTTGCCGGGCTTCTGCGGGAGCGGCGATCCGGGCAGCTGGTTGACCGGGTTGTTCGGTCCGGGGACGGTCACCATCTCCGTGGACCGTACGGCTCCGCCGAGCATGGAGCCGATCAGCAGCGTCAGACCGATGACGACGGTCGCGACGACCGCGCCCCGGCGCAGGACACGCCGCCGCAGGTCCCTCAGGGGAGAGCGCGGACCGAGCTTGCGCCAGGCCTCGCCCGCCAGTCGCCCGTCCATCGAGTAGACGGGGGCGCCCGCGATGATCAGCGGGGACCAGGCGGCCAGGTAGATGATGTCGGGCGCGTCGTACGCGGGGACGGTGCGCCAGCTGACGGTGAGGATCAGCGCGGCCGAGAGCAGCGCCCCGAAGGAGGCGGCGAGCCGCTGCCAGAGGCCGAGGACGGTGAGCACACCGGCGACGACCTGGAGGAACGCGACGCTGAGCCCGGCGCCGACGGGGTGCGAGAGCGCGAAGTCGCGCAGGGGTTCGGCGAGGGCCCACGGCTGCAGCGAGGTGAGCCAGGCGACCATGGAGCCGCGCTTGCCGCCGTCGAAGTAGACGGGGTCGCAGAGCTTGCCCATGCCGGCGTAGATGGAGATGAGACCGAGGAAGACGCGGAGCGGCAGCAGCACCACTCCGAGGTTCATACGGCGGCCGGGGTAGTAGGCGTGCCGTACGGCGGCCTCGGAGGCCGCGATGTCGTAGCGCCCCTCGCGCCGG
The DNA here is from genome assembly GCF_042667665.1 of Streptomyces sp. NPDC057307. Lineage (NCBI taxonomy): Bacteria > Bacillati > Actinomycetota > Actinomycetes > Kitasatosporales > Streptomycetaceae > Streptomyces > Streptomyces sp. NPDC057307. The sequence goes on from NZ_JBHUZM010000005.1 coordinate 1,154, forward strand.
TCGCCGTCGTAGCCGCGGCCGTCGCCGTCCCGGTCGAAGTCGCGCTCGTACTCGCGGTCGTCACGGTCGTCGTGTCCGCCGCGGTGGCGTGCGCCGCCCGCGCCGTACGGGTCGGCGGGGTCGCCGTACGTGTCGTACTCCGGGGCGTCGTACGCGCCCACGGCCTGCCGCATGGGCGGCAGCAGCGGGGTGTCGGACCCCGCGCCGCCGGCGCGCTGCGGTACGCGGGGCGTCGGCATGGTGTCGTCGCCCAGGTCGATCCGCGGGATGACCTGGGTGGAGCCGCCGGCCCCCGTGTCGTACGGGCCGCCCGGCGCTTCGGCGAGGGCCGCGCCCGCCGCTCGCGCGGAGGAGTTCCGTACGGCCTGGAGGAGCCCGGTGGCTCCGAGGTCGCCCGGTTCCGACCTGCCGCTCCAGACGACGGGGGCCCGGCGGCGTGCCGCACCTCCGCCGCCGCTCATCGCGGGGATCCGCGCGGTGTCCGCCGTGGCGCGTGCGGGGCTGGGGCGCTGGCTCGATGCGAGCTTCACCCGAAAGCTGGCGTGGTTCACGATGACCTGCGCGGGATCGCAGTCCACCTTGACCATGCTCAGCGGGGGCTGTTCTTCGAACCCGGGCCGGGGCGTTCTGGTGTCCACACTCATCTAACCGAGTGACTTGTGTTTAGGACACTGCCTTGACGGCCGGTAAATGTCCGAGACCCGTCAAGAGTGCGGGGATGGGCACATCTGTACGGAGATCACGCCATCCGGCCCACCGCGGTGCCCACCACGCCACGCACCTCCGCACCGGCCGCCACGCGCGCCACCGACCGAAGCCGGGCCGCCCACGCCCGGCCCGGCCGCCCGGCCGCTCAGGCGCGCCGGCGGGCCGCCTCGTACAGCACCACTCCCGCGGCGACACCCGCGTTCAGCGATTCGGCGCCGCCCGGCATCGGGATCCGCACCCGGTAGTCGCACGTCTCGCCGACCAGCCGGGACAGGCCCTTGCCCTCGCTGCCGACCACGATCACGACGGGGCCGCCGAGCGCGGGGAGGTCGCCGACCTCGGTCTCGCCGTCGGCGGCGAGACCGACGACGGTCAGGCCCGCCTTCTGGTAACTCTCCAGCGCGCGCGTCAGGTTGGTGGCGCGGGCCACCGGCGTACGGGCGGCGGTGCCGGCCGAGGTCTTCCACGCGCCGGCGGTCATTCCGGCGGCACGCCGCTCGGGCACGACGACGCCGTGACCGCCGAAGGCGGTGACGGAGCGGACGACGGCGCCCAGGTTGCGCGGGTCGGTGATGCCGTCGAGCGCGACGATCAGCGGGTCCTCGCCCTCGTCGAAGGCGGCGGCGGCCAGGTCCTCGGGGTGCGCGTACTCGTACGGCGGGACCTGGAGCACCATGCCCTGGTGGTTGAGGCCGTTCGTCATACGGTCCAGCTCGGGCCGGGGAGCTTCCATCAGATGGATGCCACCGCGGTCGGCGGCGAGCTGAAGGGCCTCGCGCACGCGCTCGTCGTTCTCGATGTACTGCTGTACGTAGAGCATCGTCGCCGGTACGCCGTCGCGCAGCGCCTCGAAGACCGGGTTACGGCCGACGACCATCTCGCTGGTGCCCTTGCCGCCGCGGCGGGCGACCTGGCGGCGCGCGGTCAGCTTGGCCTTGGCGTTGGAGACGCGGTTCTGCACATGACCCTTGCGGGCGGACGCGGGCGGCGTCGGGCCCTTGCCCTCCAGGCCGCGGCGTCGCTTGCCACCGCTGCCGACCTGCGCGCCCTTCTTGTTGGACGTGCGGCGGTTCCTGCGTTGGCTGTTCCCGGCCATGACCTACCTGTTTCGTTGCTTTCGTCGGTTCGTGAGAACTTCACTTCGTTCACGCGAGTGTGCCGCCCGGCGGCCGGACAGCACAATCGGGGCCCCGGCCGGGGCCCCACGGCAGTGCGCGCGCCCGCCTCCTCAGGAGGTCGCGGCGGCTGTTTCGTTCAGCGCGGGCCCAGCGTCCACCGCGGGCCGGCCGGGCCGTCCTCGATGACGAGTCCGGACTGCTGGAGCTGGTCGCGGATGGCGTCCGCCGTGGCCCAGTCCTTGCGGCCGCGCGCCGCCTCGCGCTGGTCGAGCACCAGCCGTACGAGGGTGTCGACGACCCCGTTGAGGCTGTTGCCCTCGCCGTCGGGGCCGCCCTCGCCGGCGCCCGCTCCCGTCCAGTGTGCGTCCAGCGGGTCCAGACCGAGAACACCGAGCATCGCGCGGACCTCGGCGAGACGGGCGACCGCCGCTTCCTTGTCGTCGGCGGCGAGCGCCGAGTTCCCCTGCCGGACCGTGGTGTGGATGATCGCGAGGGCCCCCGGGACGCCGAGGTCGTCGTCCATGGCCTCGGCGAAGGCGGGCGGCACCTCGCCGGCCGGCTCGACGGTGTGCCCGGCCAGCTCGATGACACGCTGGACGAAGCCCTCGATCCGCGCGAAGGCGGACTCGGCCTCGTGCAGGGCCTCCTCGCTGTACTCGATCATCGAGCGGTAGTGCGGGGTGCCGAGGTAGTAGCGCAGGACGATGGGCCGCCACTTCTTGACCATCTCGCTCACGAGGACCGAGTTGCCGAGCGACTTGGACATCTTCTCGCCGCTCATGGTGACCCAGGCGTTGTGCACCCAGTACTCGGCGAAGTCGTCGCCGTACGCCTTGGCCTGCGCGATCTCGTTCTCGTGGTGCGGGAAGACCAGGTCGAGGCCGCCGCCGTGGATGTCGAAGGTGCTGCCGAGGTACTTGTGCGCCATGGCGGAGCACTCCAGGTGCCAGCCGGGCCGGCCGGGGCCCCAGGGGGTCTCCCAGTACGGCTCGCCGGGCTTGACGGCCTTCCACATCGCGAAGTCGCGCTGGTCGCGCTTGCCGGTCTCGCCCTCGCCGGAGGGCTGGCGCAGATCGTCGATGTCCTGGTTGGAGAGCTGGAGGTACTCCGGGAAGGACCGCACGTCGAAGTAGACGTTGCCGTCGCTCGCGTAGGCGTGGCCGCGCTCGATGAGGACGCGCATCATCTCGATCATCTCGGGGATGTGCCCGGTGGCGCGCGGCTCGTACGTGGGCGGCAGGCAGCCCAGGACGTCGTAGCCGGCGTTGAAGGCGCGCTCGTTCTCGTACCCGATGGCCCACCAGGGGCGGTTCTGGACGGCCGACTTCGCGATGATCTTGTCGTCGATGTCGGTGACGTTCCGTACGAAGGTCACGTCGTAGCCGCGGTAGGCGAACCAGCGCCGCAGGATGTCGAAGTTGAGCCCCGACCTGATGTGCCCGATGTGCGGTGCGGCCTGCACGGTGGCGCCACAGAGGTAGATCGAGACACAGCCCGGAATGAGCGGGGTGAAGTCACGGATCTGCCGGGCGCCGGTGTCGTACAGCCGAATGGTCACGCGACAAGGGTAGTGCTCCGGAGACAGTGCCCCGGGCCCCTTGGAGCCACGGGACACCGAAGCGTGACGTTGGGCGCGCCGGACGGCCCTCGTCAGAGGGTTTCGGAGGGCCGTCGGACAACTGTCCGGGCGCTGTCCGGCATCGGACAGCGGCCGGACACGGCGCGGGCGGCGGCGGACGCGGCACGGGCGGCGCGGGTGCCGGGCCGCGTCCGGTGGCGTCAGATGCGGCCGACGACCTTGCGCGGTGTGATGCGGATGACGACGCGCTCGCCCTCCCCCGCCCCCTTCGGGTTGAAGTCGGCGTACAGCTTGCCGGTGTACTTGATGGACAGTTCGTCGATGAGTTCCTGTCCGCCCTCCGTACTGAGGGTGGCCGAGCCGCGGATCTCGGCGTACCGGTACGGGTCGTCGAAGGGCTGGAGCATGACCGTCACCCTCGGGTCGCGGCTCAGGTTCTCCGCCTTGCGGCGGCCGACGGCCGTCGAGATGAGGATGTCGTTGCCGTCGCGCTTCACCCATACCGGCGAGACCTGCGGGCTGCCGTCGGGCTGGATTGTGGCGATGGCGACGAAGACGGTGCCGTCGAGGAACTGCTTCAGCTCGTCGGAGAGAACAGCGACTGCCATGGATGGTGCCTTCCTGAGGAGGGGGTGCACTGCGGTACGCGTACCCGGCGATGTTTCCTCAACCGGCTTCGGCCCGGCGGTATTTCGGGCCACGCCGGTCGCGGGGAAGCTCATGGCGGAAGCCCGCCGGACAAGCTCGTGGGAGCAGCAGCCGGGGAAGCCCTGTCGGGGACGTACCTCAGCGTTCGCGTACGAGCAGCGCCGTGGCGATCGCCGCCAGACCCTCGCCCCGTCCGGTCAGCCCCAGTCCGTCGGTGGTCGTGCCGGACACGGAGACGGGCGCGCCCACGGCTTCCGACAGCGCCTTCATGGCTTCGGCGCGCCGCTTGCCGACCTTCGGCCGTACGCCGATGACCTGGACGGCGACGTTGCCGATGGCGAAGCCCTCGGCGCGGACGATCCTGGCCGCCTCCTTGAGGAGGGTGACGCCGGAGGCTCCCGACCACTCGGGCCGCGAGGTCCCGAAGTGCGCGCCGAGGTCGCCGACGCCGGCCGCGGAGAACAGCGCGTCGCAGGCGGCGTGGGCGGCGACGTCGCCGTCGGAGTGCCCGGCGAGGCCGTAGCCGCCGTTCTCGGGGCCGTCCCACAGCAGGCCGGCGCACCACAGCTCACGCCCGGCCTCGAAGGCATGCACGTCCGTACCGATGCCGATGAGCGGCAGTCCGGCGTGCGCGGGTCCGGTGGACTCAGAATCCATCGTTGGCCCTCCTGCGGGCGAGTACGGCCTCGGCGAGCACCAGGTCCAGCGGCCGGGTCACCTTGAACGCCTCCTCGTGGCCGGGCACGACCACGACGGGCTGACCGAGCTGTTCGACGAGCCCGGCGTCGTCCGTGGCGCCCTGGCCGGCGAGCGGCACGCTCAGATGCGCGCGTACGAGCGTGTCCCGGTCGAAGCCCTGCGGGGTCTGTACGGCGCGCAGCCTGGCCCGCTCGGGCGTGGCGACGACCGGCTCGGGCTGGTCCTTCCCGCCCGGCTCGACCTCTTTGACGGTGTCGGCGAGCGGCAGGGCGGGGACGACGGCGGGCGCTCCGGCCCGTACGGCGTCGACCACCGCGTCCACCGTGTCGACCGGCACGAGCGGCCGGGCCGCGTCGTGGACGAGAACGGTGGTGATGTCCTCCGGCAGGGCCTCCAGCCCGCGCCGTACGGACTCCTGGCGGGTCTCGCCGCCGGGCACCACGAGGTAGTCGGTGCGTACGGGCAGTGAGTGCTCGCCGAGGAGAAGCTTCACCGCCGCGGTGTCTTCGGGCGGGGCCACCACGACCACGAGGGAGACCGCGCGGGAGGCCGCCATGGCCCGTACCGCGTGGACCAGCATCGGGGTGCCGCCCAGGGTGCGGAGCGCCTTGGGGGCGCCGGGGCCGAGCCGTATGCCACGGCCCGCCGCGGGGATCACGGCGGCGGTGCGGTGTCGGCTCGATTCGTCTGACATCGGTTGCACTCCGGCAGGTTTGTTTCCTCGGCCGACATGGGTATGGCCTCAAGCGTGCCGGGCGCGGCACCTTGACCGGACCCTTCCGTGACACTGGTCGAGACCAGCTGCGCCAGCTGCCCCGGGCCCGGCACACCAGGATCTCGCCAGGATCGGGCGGGGAATTCGGTTGGTGTGACGGGGTGTCACAGCCGAACAGATCTTAAGGGCCAGAGAGGCCCGTTAAGAGATTCCGGTTGTGAGGTTCACCAGAGGTGACCGAGCTGAGGTTCTCCGGGCATGCCGCAGTACCCGGCGACGCAGCATGGGAATCACTACTGGTCAGCGGGCACCGCGGCATTGATGCAATTCGCGCGTGTCCTCGTGCGTGGCTTGTTTCGCGCCGCGCCTGTTTCACGCCGCCTGGTTCACGCCCGGCTGCTGATCGGTCCAGATGCGCGGATGTCGCGCACATCGACCGTGTAGGACAGCCGGGACGTCCGGGTCAGGACCCGGTCAGGACGCGAGAACCTCGTCGAGCAGAGCCTCGGCCTTGTCCTCGTTCGTGTTCTCCGCGAGAGCCAGCTCGCTCACCAGAATCTGGCGCGCCTTGGCGAGCATGCGCTTCTCACCTGCGGAGAGTCCACGCTCTCGTTCCCGACGCCAGAGGTCACGGACCACTTCGGCGACCTTGATGACATCGCCGGAGGCGAGCTTCTCAAGATTTGCCTTGTAGCGCCGGGACCAGTTCGTCGGCTCTTCTGCGTACGGAGCCCTCAGTACCTCGAAGACCCGGTCCAGCCCATCCTGACCGACCACATCGCGCACTCCGACGAACTCCGCATTGTCCGCCGGGACACGAACCGTCAGGTCGCCCTGGGCGACCTTGAGCACCAAGTAGGTCTTGTCCACGCCTTTGATCTGACGAGTTTCGATAGCCTCGATCAGCGCGGCCCCGTGATGGGGATAGACCACGGTGTCGCCAACCTTGAACGTCATGTGACAGGTACCCCTTCCGTGGCTATCCAGGGTAACACGGGAACGGCCTGTTCTGAATGGCGTTTTCGCAGGTCAGGGCGCATCTCGGGGCTTGACAACAGCAATAGGAACGTGCTGCGAGCGGCTTCCGGAAGCGGGTATTCGCAGGTGGGAGCCGCTGCGAAGCCGGACGGAAACACGCGTGTCACACCGTCCCGAACCCCATCCTGATGGGGTGAACCTCCGCATTTGTCGGGTTCCAGGAGCCGAACTTCCCATGCTCCGTTCGGATGTCGGTCACGCGTACGGACGGAAGTGCGAACCCAATCCGAATTTGATCACCGGAGCCCTCGCGGCTCTATGCGGAGCTATTCGTAAGGAATGTGTGTCGGGTCGGGGAATTGATCACCGGAGTTATGTGAACGGCGTACTAAACATGCCGTCGACACTCACTTCCGCCCTCCGCCAAGTCGGGCGGGCGCAGTTGAGGGCGGGTCGGGTGCGAAGGCACGACGGGGGCTCGGTAACCTGAGCCCGCTGAACCATCGTTAGCCGTCCTCAGCCCGCCCGTACGTCCAAGGAGTTGCCGCCACCGTGAGCCGCAGCCTTCGACGCGGCACCCTCGCCGCGTCTGCCATCGCGTTCTCGATCGCCTCACTCGCCGCGTGCGGTGCCGGCAACGACGCGCAGACGCTCGGCGTCCGACCTGACAACGCCGCGACCTCGATCGGCGACATCACCGTCCAGAACGCCACGGTCGTCACCCAGCCGAAGGCCGGCGCCGAGGGCCCCGCCGCCATCACGGCGAAGCTCTTCAACAACGGCAGCAGCCGCCAGACGCTCGACGCGATCACCCTGCCGGACAGCGGCACGACGGTGAAGATCACCCCGGCCAAGGGCAAGGGCCCGGTCACGGTGCCCGCCAACGGCTCCGTCCTGATCGGCGGCGAGGGCAACGCCTCCGCCGTGGTCGACGGTGGCGGCGAGGCCGCGCGGAACGGCGACGCCCAGCGGGTCGTGTTCCAGTTCAGCGACACCGGCGACGTCGAGCTCGACGCCTTCGTGGTGCCGGCGACCGGCCCCTTCACCGACTTCGGGCCGAGCGCGCTGCCCACGCCGTCGACCAGTCCGTCGGGGAAGCCGAGCGGATCCCCGTCGGGCACCGCCGACGAGGAGACCGGGGAGACCGGGACACCCGGCGGCGACGCCGAGGGCACTCCCGGGGGCACCGCCGAAGAGGGCACCGCCGAAGGCGCGGACCAGGGCACCGACGAGGGCGACGCGTCCACGCCGACGGACGCCGCCTCCGCGTCCTCGGACACCGAGCACTGAGCACCGAGCCACTACCGCGCTGCTGAGCCGCTGAGCACCACCGCGCCGCCGAGACCGGCGGTCCGCGGTCGGCGGCCGTACGTGTGAGGGCGCCGCACCGGGATTCCGGTGCGGCGCCCTCGTACACACGGCGAATGCGATTCCGCGGTTTACGGCTCGAACTTGTAGCCGAGACCGCGCACCGTCACCAGATACCGCGGCGCGCCCGGATCCGGCTCGATCTTGGCGCGCAGCCGCTTGACGTGGACGTCGAGGGTCTTGGTGTCCCCCACGTAGTCCGCGCCCCAGACCCGGTCGATCAGCTGCATACGAGTCAGTACCCGGCCCGCGTTGCGCAGCAGCATCTCCAGGAGGTCGAACTCCTTGAGCGGCAGGTCGACCTTGCCGCCGGAGACCGTCACGACGTGGCGGTCCACGTCCATCCGGACCGGACCCGCCTCCAGCGCGGCCGGCGCGACCTCCTCCGGCTCGCCCCTGCGGCGCAGCACCGCGCGGATGCGCGCCACCAGCTCCCGCGAGGAGAAGGGCTTGGTCACATAGTCGTCGGCTCCTATTTCCAGGCCGACGACCTTGTCGATCTCGCTGTCCTTGGCGGTCACCATGATGACCGGGACGTTGGACTTTCCGCGCAGTTGCCGGCACACCTCGGTGCCGGGCAGACCGGGCAGCATCAGGTCGAGGAGGACGAGATCGGCGCCGTTGCGTTCGAACTCGTCGAGCCCCGCGGGCCCGGTGGTCGCGATGGCGACCTCGAAGCCTTCCTTGCGGAGCATGTAGGAAAGAGCGTCGCTGAAGGATTCCTCATCCTCGACGACGAGCACTCGGGTCACGGAAGGACCTCCGGGGCAGGGATCTCAGTCGATTGGTCAAGATCGTTGACGTCGTGATGAAAGCGGCGCTGGGCGACTTCGTCCGGGCCGGTGGGTGTGCGGTCCCGTCCGGCGCCCGCCTCGGGGAGCCTCAGGGTGAAGGTGGAGCCCTGGCCTTCGGAGCTCCACATCGTGACCTCCCCGCCGTGCGAGGCGGCCACGTGCTTGACGATGGCCAGGCCGAGGCCCGTACCACCGGTGGCCCGGGAACGGGCCGGGTCGACACGGTAGAACCGCTCGAAGACGCGCTCGCGGTCCTTCTCGGAGATGCCGATCCCCTGGTCGGTGACGGCTATCTCGATCAGATCCCCGCCGGGTGCGGCCACGTGCCGGGCCGCGATGCCCACACGGGTGCGGGCCGGGGAGTAGTTGACGGCGTTCTCGACGAGATTGCCGAGGGCGGCGGCCAGCTGGCCGCGGTTACCCCAGACTCGCAGATCGGCGGCGCCACCGGCGGCCATGGTGATCTGCTTCGTGGTGGCGGCGTGCCGGGACCTGTCGATGGCCTCGGCGACCAGTTCCTCCACCCGTACCGACTCGGCGTCCTCCAGCGGGTCGTCGTTCTGCACCCGCGAGAGGTCGATGAGTTCCTGTACGAGATTGGTGAGCCGGGTCGCCTCGATCTGCATACGGCCGGCGAAGCGGGTGACCGCCTCGGGGTCGTCGGAGGCGTCCATGACGGCTTCCGAGAGCAGGGAGAGCGCCCCGGTGGGGGTCTTCAGTTCATGGCTGACGTTCGCCACGAAGTCACGCCTGACCGCTTCGATCCTGCGCGCCTCCGTGAGGTCCTCGACCAGGAGCAGCACGAGACGGGAGCCGAGCGGTGCCACCCGGGCGGAGACGGCCAGGGCCTCGCCGCGGCCGGTGCCGCGCCGGGGCAGATCCAGCTCCACCTGGCGTATCTCACCGTCGCGGCGGGTGTCGCGTGCCATGTGCAGCATCGGGTCGACGGCCAGTTTGCCGCCCCTGACCAGGCCCAGCGCGTACGCGGCGGAGCTGGCCTTGACCACCGAGTCGCTCTCGTCGAGCACGACGGCGGAGGAGCGGAGAACGGAGAGCACGGTGTCGACGCCGGGTGGAAGCCCGGCCTCCGTATGCAGTGAGCTACGGGTGGGCCTGGCCTGGTCGCGCTCGCTCCAGCGGAACGCCAGCATGGCGATGACGCCGGTACAGGCCCCGGCGATCGCTGCCAATGCGGCGACTGCCGCGTTCACGTCCATGCATCCAGGTTATGCGTGGTAGGGGACACTCTCCCAGCCGTACAGGTGTCTCCTCGAACACTCGTCGCCCAGAGTTCACCGTGGAGAAAGTACCGGTTCACTTGGGAGGGAGCATCCGGACTCCTGGCGGGCCGAACGTGGGAGCGTGGGGGTGCGGCAGCCCCCGACCCCTGGCGGTCAGTCGGCGTCCGTGCGACGAGGACAGTGCTGTTCGGGGGCCTTTCGACGTACTCGGACACCCCGGACCACCAGCAGGAAAACCCAGAGAGGGACACCCATGCGGGACGCGTACCACGAGGAACTTGACTCGATCGGCGAGGGCCTGGTCGAGATGGCCCGACTGGTCGGGTCGGCGATCGGGCGCGCCACCACGTCCATGCTCGACGCGGACCTGAAGCTCGCCGAGAGCGTGATCGCCGGCGACCAGAAGGTCGACGACCTCCAGCACGACCTGGAGGCCAGGGCCATCGCACTGCTGGCGCGCCAGCAGCCGGTCGCCACGGATCTGCGGATCGTGGTGACGTCGCTGCGGATGAGCGCGGACCTGGAGCGCTCGGGCGACCTGGCGCAGCACGTCGCCAAGCTGGCGCGGCTCCGCTTCCCGCTCAACGCCGTGCCGCACGACCTGCACGCGACCATCCTGGAGATGGGGCAGCTCGCGCAGCGGCTGATGGCGAAGGCGGCCGAGGTCATCATCACCAAGGACGTCGATCTGGCGCTGCAGCTGGAGCAGGACGACGACGAGATGGACCTGCTGCACCGCACGCTGTTCCAGCACCTGATGGACGACCGCTGGAAGCACGGCATCGAGACGGCGGTGGACGTGACGCTGCTCGGCCGGTACTACGAGCGGTTCGCCGACCACGCGGTGTCGGTGGCCAAGCGTGTCGTGTACCTGGTGACAGGTGAGCACGCGGACGAGATCCAGCAGGCGGAGGCGCCGGTCGAAGGGGCCTGACGGCCGGCCGCACCGGCTTCGCGGTTGACTCGGCCGGCTTGACGGGCGGCCTGTCGGTTGCCTTGTCGGCCGGGCTGTCGGCCGGCTCGACGATCTGCCTGTCGGCCGGGGGCGCAGGGGGGCGTATCGGGGTGGCATTGGGGGGCGCCTGCGCGCATGCGCCGTTGATGCGCCCGCCACCCGGGGGATGCAATGGGCGCAGACGCCACCCCGTACGCCCGTGCACCCCTTCGAGGAGGAACCCATGGCCGAGTCCCCCATGACCGATACCCAGCAGGAAGCACCTGTCGAGCGGGTGCGGCTGCCGATCCTCGGCGCCTGCGGCTGCGGCTCGGGCTGCGGCTGCGGCTGCCAGTCGGGTGCGCCGTGCGCCTGCGGGGGCAGCTGCGGCTGACACGGACAAGGGCCCGGTCCGGTGGTGGACCTCCACCCGGACCGGGCCCTGCTACGTACGGCCCCGGTTACGTACGACGGCCGCTCACGTACGACGGGCTCCGCCCGCCGTACCGCTACTGCGTGAAGGCCGCCGCGACCCGCTGCACCGCCTCGACCACCGGGACGCCCACCCCGCCGACCATCGTCGCCACTCCGGCGATCCCGGCCAGTGCCCGGCGGAAACGGCCCTCGTCCCCGTCGCTCGCGGTGAGCTCGTTCAGGGATTCGTCGATCACGGCGCGGTCCGCGGGATTCACCTGTCCCCGCAGAATCTGCACCGCCGCGATCATTTCGCGGAAAGCCACCTGCGGGTCGGCCGGCGACGAATTCTTGATCATGCCGATATTGCCGTCGCCGTGCTGCTCGACGGAGTCCCCGTAGTAGTTGTTCGTGCTCAAGTCGTCGCCTGCTTCCCCACGTTGCGGTCCCCGATCTGCTTGATCACATCACCGTGATAGTGCTTCACGTTGTAGCTGAACGCCGCCTCGGCATTGTCGATCGCGTTCATGATGTCGTGCACGATTCGGATGACCAGATCCTTGTCGTCACTGGTCAGTGCGTGATTCGGCGATCCCGCGGTCTCGATCACCAACGAGTAGAGCGTGGGCGTCGACAGGACGCGGACGAGCATGAACAGCTTGTAGGCGAGGACGGCGACGACGACCGCGATCATCACGAGCCTGATGTCCGAGGTGTCATCACCGCCAAGGCTCAACGCCGCCCAGCCGATCGCGCCCAGAACTCCCCATTTGAGAACGGATTTGACGAAGGCCCATACCGCGGCCCTGCGATTGACGAACGTCTCCAGGGTCGACGCGCGTGCGATGTTCTGCAGCGGATAGGCCTGACTGCCCACCCACAACACACGTCGGCTCACTTGAACTTGGATGTCTTCGCTCTTGTACGACACCGTGCGTACCCCCCTGCGATGGAGATCCAGGATCCTCCACCGGGGCCCTCTCCGCCAGGAAATCGCATTACTCCTCGGCACGTATTTTCACTGGTCGTGGCGGTGCGCCGACCTTTGGGACAGGAGTTGACGCAAGTGACCACAGGGAATACGAAAAGGGGAACACGAAGCCCCCTGCCGCGCGGAGAATCCGGGCGGCAGGGGGCTGTGACGACAGATGAATTCTTACTTCTTCTTGCCCTGGTTCTTCACGGCCTCGATCGCCGCCGCAGCCGCGTCCGGGTCCAGGTAGGTACCGCCCGTCTTGACCGGGCGGAAGTCGGCGTCCAGTTCGTAGGCGAGCGGGATGCCCGTGGGGATGTTGAGACCCGCGATGTCCGCGTCCGAGACGCCGTCCAGGTGCTTCACCAGCGCGCGCAGGCTGTTGCCGTGCGCGGCGACCAGGACGGTGCGGCCGGTCAGCAGGTCCGGGACGATGCTGTCGTACCAGTACGGCAGCATGCGGACGACGACGTCCTTGAGGCACTCGGTGCGCGGGCGCAGCTCCGGCGGGATCGTCGCGTAGCGCGGGTCGTCGCTCTGGGAGAACTCGGTGCCGTCCTCCAGCTCCGGCGGCGGGGTGTCGTACGAGCGGCGCCAGAGCATGAACTGCTCCTCGCCGAACTCGGCGAGCGTCTGCGCCTTGTCCTTGCCCTGGAGCGCGCCGTAGTGCCGCTCGTTCAGGCGCCAGGAGCGGCGGACGGGGATCCAGGAGCGGTCGGCGGACTCCAGCGCCAGCGTGGCGGTGCGGATCGCGCGCTTCTGCAGGGAGGTGTGCAGGACGTCGGGCAGCAGACCGGCATCCTTCAGCAGCTCACCGCCGCGCACGGCCTCCTTCTCGCCCTTGTCCGTGAGATTGACGTCCACCCAGCCGGTGAACAGGTTCTTCGCGTTCCATTCGCTCTCGCCGTGGCGGAGGAGGATCAACTTGTACGGTGCGTCGGCCATGGGCCCGAGCCTAATCGAACGTTTCCGATTGACGCCTGCCGTCAATTGACTGGTGGCTGAGGGACGCGCATACGTAAGTTGCGGTTGACCAGTCGGCCACTTACACCGCCGGACCGGCCCCCACGGGCCGGCCCGCGGCACCTCGGGGGAATGACGCATGTCCATCGCCGGACTGAGACGCGCCGCGGTCGAGAGCGTCGGACGGAGTGTCTCGGGGCTGCCCCGGGAGTTCTGGTGGCTGTGGACGAGCACGCTGGTCAACCGGCTCGGCGCCTTCGTCGCCACCTTCATGGTGCTGTACCTGACCATGGAGCGCGGCTACTCGGCGTCGTACGCCGGTCTCGTCGCCTCGCTCCACGGCCTCGGCGGTGTCGTCTCCTCGGTCGGCGCGGGCGTGATGACCGACCGGCTCGGGCGGCGGCCCACGCTGCTGATCGCGCAGTCGTCGACGGCTGCGTCGGTCGCGCTGCTCGGCTTCATGCAGGATCCGGCCGCCATCGCGGGCGTCGCGTTCCTCGTCGGGATGACCTCCAACGCCTCGCGCCCCGCCGTCCAGGCGATGATGGCGGACATCGTGAAGCCCGAGGACCGGGTGCGGGCGTTCTCGCTCAACTACTGGGCGATCAACCTGGGGTTCGCGATCTCGTCGGTCGCGGCGGGCTTCATCGCCGAGTTCAGCTATCTCGCCGGCTTCCTGGGCGAGGCGGCGATGACGCTGGCCTGCGCCGTACTGATCTTCCTCAAGGTGCCCGAGTCCCGGCCCGAACGCGTCCTGGTGGACGGGAAGAGCGAGCCGGAGGTCGGGATGCGGACGGTCCTGCGGGACGGCCGCTTCATGAGTGTGGTCGGGCTGTCGTTCCTGGTCGCGCTGATCTTCCAGCAGGGGTTCGTGGGCCTGCCGGTCGCGATGGGCACGGACGGCTTCAGCAGCTCCGACTTCGGGATGATCATCGCGTTCAACGGTGTGCTGATCGTGGCGCTCCAGATCCCCGTCACCCGTTTCATCGAGCACCGTGACACCCGCAGGCTGCTGATCCTCTCCTCGGCGCTGGCGGGGTACGGCTTCGGCCTGACGGCCTTCGCCGGATCGCTCGCCGTCTACGCGCTGGCGGTGTGCGTGTGGACGTTCGCCGAGATCATCAACGCCCCGACGCAGACCAGCATCGTGGTCCGGCTCTCACCGGTCCACGGGCGGGGCCGCTACCAGGGCATGTACACGATGTCGTGGGCGGTGGCCGGTCTGGTCGCCCCGCTGATGTCGGGCTTCCTGATCGACCACTACGGCGCCGACTGGCTGTGGGGCATCTGCGCGGTGCTGGGGACGGTGGCCGCGGGCGGGTACTGGCTGCTGATGCGGGGGCTTCCCAAGGAGGGCGTGGACGTCGGGTTCGACCGCGACCGCGACCCCGGCGCCGACTCGCGTACGGAGCCGGTGCCGACGTCGAGGCCGGAGACGGGGCCGGGGCCGGGGCCGGGGCTGGAGGAGGTCGCGAAGTCACCCGTCCCGTAGGTGATCCCGGGTCCGCGCGGGGGCGTTCAGCGCAGCTTGAGCCCGCGCTGCGCCTCGTACAGATTGCTCGGCCGCAGATCCCGCGGCGTGCCGTACGCCTCCAGCCGGGTGTTCAACTCGCCCTTGAAGTCCGGGACATCGATCTGTCCGAACTCGCGCACCTCGCTGATGCCGGCCGTCACGCTGTACGGCGCGATCCCGTCGATCTTGACCAGACCGGCCCGCTCGTTCTGGACGGTGACGTTCCAGTGGGTGAACCGCGCCCCGTACAGCGGTCCCGCGGACGCGTCGCCGCCGTGCGTCCCGTTGTTGTCGAGCGTGATCTCCGTACGGAGGTTGGCGAACGGCAGCCCCCGGTGGGTGTCGAAGGTGCCCATCTCCATCACGCCCCGCGACCAGACGTTGTAGCTGGAGAGGCCCTCGACGTTGATGCCGTGCAGTTGGGTGCCCGCGGGGGCCGGGACGGTCCGCGCGCCGATGAAGAAGTCCTCGATGAGGTTGTCGTGCGAAGCCTCGCGGCAGAAGTACGGATGGTGCGAGCCGCGCCCCTCCACGCGGGTACGGCGCAGCGTGCAGGCGGAGGCGGCGACGAGGCCGAAGCTGTTGTCGCAGTGCCGGACGGTGACATCGTCGGCCCAGCAGTCGTACGCGCACTGGAAGGTGACGCCGTTGTGGCCCTTGTCCAGGAGGTGCACCGACTGCGGCGTCTCGACCGCTTCGAGCGTCAGACCCTCCACACCGGAGCCGGTGAGCGGTGTGACGAGCGTGGTGATCATGGTGTTCCACTCGGGGCGGATGTCCACCGGGAGCGGTCGTTCCAGGGTGACTTGGCGTCCTCTTACAGAGGTGACGCGCACGGGCCACTCGTACGGCACGTAACTCAGCAGCTTCGACTTGTCGGACCAGTCGTACGCCTCCGTCGCCGGGCCGCCGCCCGACATGTGCTCCAGGAGCGTGTGGTCGGCGTCGTCGGCGACCCGGAAGAGGACGATCTCGCCGCGTTCGATCCTCGACGCGTCCTCGACGGTCACGGTCAGATCGCCGCGCCGGGCGGGCGCGACGGCGGTGAGGGGCTCGAACTCCGTGCGCTCGTTGCCCGTCCAGCCCTCCAGGGGCCACTTCTTCGCCTTGACGGCCTCGATGAGCGAGTTGAGCCGCCCTTCCGGGGCGAGCCAGATGAGGCCGCCCGCCCAGGACCAGCTCGACTTGTCGCCGCCGAACCGGCTGCCGTACGGGCCGATCAGCTCGGTGAGGTTCTTCATCGCGTACAGCTTGGTGCGCTTGCTGCCCGCGCCGCGCAGCACCACGTTGCTGTGGGAGATACGGATGATGTCGTCGATGCGGTAGGTGCCCGCCGGGACGAGGACCGTGCCGCCGCCGCGCCTGCCCGCGTCGGCGATCGCGCGGTTGATGGCGGGGGCCGCGTCGGCGGAGCCGTCGCTCTTGGCGCCGTACGCGCGGACGTCGGCGACCACGCGGGGGCGCGGGAAGCGGTCGGCTCCGGCGCGCTGGCCGGCCCGGCCGACGTAAGGGATCTGGGGGTGGGTGAGCGGCGACTCGGTGAACTCACGCCAGAGCGGGGAGATACGTGGGGCGCGGGGCGACCGGGGCGCTCGCGGCACGGCCGCAGAGGCGGAACCGCTCGCGGCACCGGCCGCCGCCACGGCGATGGCGCTGGTGAGCAGAGCCCGTCTGCTGATGGTCCGTCGAACGTTCCCCACACTCATCAACCTCCACATATATGAACTCAGTTCAGGTCTGCGGTCATCGTGAGCATGCCATGGCGCGAGGGAGCGAGGGAAGAGTCGTGCAGAGGATGCCGGGCGGTCAGCTCGACGGGCGTTCGGGGCGCCGCGTCAGGTGCGTGAAGGCGTCGAGATTGCGTGTGGACTCGCCACGGGAGACCCGCCACGCGTACTCCTTGCGGATCGCGCTCGCGAACCCCAGCTCCAGCAGCGTGTTGAAGGATCCGTCGGCCTCTTCCAGTACGGATCCGAGGAGCCGGTCCAGCTCGTCCTCACCGACGGCGGAGAGCGGCAGTTTGCCGGAGAGGTAGATGTCGCCGAGCCGGTCGACCGCGTACGCCACCCCGTACAGCTTGAGATTGCGCTCCAGCAGCCAGCGGTGGACGGCCCCCTCGTTCTCGTCCGGGTGCCTGACGACGAAGGCGTTGACGGAGAGGGAGTGCCGGCCGACGCGCAGGGAGCAGGTCGTGGAGAGCTTGCGGGTGCCGGGGAGCGTGACGACGAAGGAGCCGGGCTCCGGGCTCTCCCACTCCAGACCGGAGTCGAGCGCGGCGGCCTTCAGGCTCTGTTCCACGAGGTGGGTGGCGTGGGCGGTGTCGGTGGTGCCGCCGGGCTGAGCGGTGTGGGCGGTGCCGGTGGCATGGGCGGCCTGAGCGGTGCCGCGTGCCTTGGCGGTGCCGCCTGCCTCAGCTCGCGCTTCGTCAGCCATGGTGCGAGCGTACGCGACCCCGGTGATCATGCACGGCGGCCGTGTAGACGTCCGCCGTCGCCGACGCCGCCGTGTCCCAGCCGAAGGACTGCGCGTGTCGCGAGGCCGCCAGCCCCATCCGGTCCACCAGCTCGGGCCGGTCGACGAAGCGGGCGAGCGCCTGGGCGTACGCCTCCGGCTCGTGGCCGGGGATCAGAAAGCCGGTCTGGCCGTTGCGTACGGCCACCGGGAGACCGCCCACGGCGGCCGCGACCACCGGGGTCCCCGCCGCCTGCGCCTCTATGGCGACAAGGCCGAAGGACTCGCTGTACGACGGCATGACCAGCACCGACGCCGCGCGGAACCAGTCGGCGAGCGCCTCCTGGCCGACCGGCGGGCAGAACCGTACGACATCGGCGATACCGAGCCTGGCCGCGAGCTTGTGCAGTCCCTCGGGCTTGGCCAGACCGCTGCCGCTCGGGCCGCCCACCACCGGGACGACCATCTTCTTACGGAGGCCCGGACATCGCTCCAGCAGGACGGCCGCCGCGCGCAGCAGGACGTCCGGGGCCTTGAGCGGCTGGATACGGCCGGCGAAGAGCGGCACGAAGGCGTCCTGCGGCAGCCCCAGGCGGGCGCGGGCGGCCGCGCGGCCGTCGGCCGGGCGGAAGACGTCCAGGTTCACGCCGGGGTGGACGACGGCGACCTTCGCGGGGTCCGCCTCGTAGAAGCGGACGAGTTCGTCGGCCTCCTCGGAGGTGTTCGCGATCAGCCGGTCGGCGGCGCGCACGATCTGCGTCTCGCCTATGACGCGGGCCGACGGCTCGGGGGTGTCGCCCTCGGCCAGCGAGGCGTTCTTGACCTTGGCCATCGTGTGCATGGCGTGGACGAGGGGCGCGCCCCACCGCTCGGCGGCGAGCCAGCCGACATGGCCGGAGAGCCAGTAGTGGGAGTGGACGAGGTCGTAGTATCCGGCGCGCTGCCCCGCCCATGCCTGCATCACGCCGTGCGTGAAGGCGCAGAGCTGCGCGGGCAGCTCCTCCTTGGCCAGGCCCTCGTACGGACCGGCGTCCACGTGCCGTACGAGCACACCCGGCGCCAGCTCCACGCTGGGGGGCAGCCCGCCGGTGGTCGAGCGGGTGAAGATCTCGACCTCGATGTCGATGGCGGCCAGGCGCTTGGCCAGCTCGACGATGTACACGTTCATGCCGCCCGCGTCGCCCGTTCCCGGCTGGTGCAGCGGGGAGGTGTGGACGCTGAGCATGGCCACGCGCCGCGGTTTGCGGGGGTGGCCGGGGATCCGGAGCCGGGGTGGTGACACCAGGGTGCCGGCAAGCCTGGACACGTACTGGCTCACGTCGACTGACCTCTCGCTCGGAGCATGACTAGGGGAGGGTGTGGGGACCCTCTGGGACGCGGCAACGCCGGAACGCGCCCTTTCATTTCCGGCTTTGCCGAATCGTTGCCGTTGGCGGCTCAACCCTTGGGGCGGGTTCCGGCAGTCGGCGGGCGGCCGCGGGAGCCGTGGGGGCGGCTCCGGCAGCCGCGGGGGGCGGTCGCCGGGCGGCACCGCCCGCCGCCGTTCGTCACCGTCCGGCGCGTCGTTAGGCTCACCGGCATGCCCGCGCGCCCGCCCTCCCCGCCCCGCCGCCCCGTGGGCACGGTCACGCGCGGTACGACCAACCCGAACCGGCTGCGCCGCATGGACCGCTGGATCGCCGCCGTACACGGGCCGGTACTGCGCCGCTCGGCCGACCCCGTCGCCGTCGACCTCGGGTACGGCGCCGCGCCCTGGACGGCCGTCGAACTGCTGCGGCGGCTGCGCGCGGCCGAGCCGCGCACCGAGGTGGTCGGCGTCGAGATCGAGCCCGCGCGGGTCGCGGCGGCGCTTCCGTACGAGGAGGACGGGCTCAGCTTCGTACACGGCGGTTTCGAGATCCCGCTGCCCCCGGACCCGCACTCGGCGGACCCGGGCTCGGCGGACCCGGGCTCCGACGGCCGCAGGCCGCTGCTGATCCGGGCGGCGAACGTCCTGCGGCAGTACGACGAGAGCGAGGTCGCGGCGGTGTGGACCCGGCTCCGCGCCCGGCTCGCGCCCGGCGGCCTGCTGGTCGAGGGCACGTGCGACGAGATCGGGCGGCGCCATGTCTGGGTCGCCCTCGGTACGGAGGGTCCGCGCACGGTCACCTTCGCGACCCGGCTCGGCTCGCTCGACCGTCCTTCGGACCTGGCGGAGCGGCTGCCCAAGGCGTTGATCCACCGCAACGTGCCGGGCGAGCCGGTGCACGCGTTCCTGCGGGACTTCGACCGGGCGTGGGCGGCGGCAGCCCCGTACGCCTCGCTCGGCGCCCGGCAGCGGTGGATCAGGACCGTGGAGGATCTGTCGGCGGACTGGCCGCTCGCCGGCCCGGCGGCGGGCGGCGGGCGGAGCAGATGGCGGCAGGGTGAAGTGACGGTGGAGTGGAGGGCTCTGGCGCCGAACTCCGGCGAAACGGATGCGTTCAAGGGAACGTGAGCGGCGGGTCGTTCGTCCCTGACGGGTAGACGCGGCCGTGTGAACAGGCACTGCCCCCTGTCGTTCCGGGGGTGGGCATGGCACGATCGCGTCGGCGGAGAACAGTTACTGACAGTAAGTCAGCTGTATTCGTCCGAAGTCCGGAGGGGGAGCTTGTGAACCGACGCCGCTGTGTCACAGCCGCGATCACGGTCGTCTGCGCTCTGTCGGTGCTCACGTCACCGGCGTTGCTGAACCAGGCGTACGCAGCTCCCGCGTCCCCAGCCTCCCCCGCGTCCCCGGCTTCTCCCTCGTCCCCGTCGTCCCCCGCCTCGCCGAGTGACCCGCCGGTGGCGCCCCGGCCGTTCGACCGCACCCTCCCGCCGGGGGCGGACGGCAAGTCCTCCGGCGCGGACGACTCGAAGCTCGAAGCGGTGCGGCGGAAGATCGACGGGCTGTACGGCCAGGCCACCTCGGCCACCGACGCGTACAACCTCGCCGAGGAGCGCGCCGACAACCAGTCGGCCGAACTGGTCAGGCTGTCCAGCGAGATCGTCAACGGCCAGGTCCGGATCGACCGGCTCAAGCGCCAGGCCGGCGCCGCGGCCCGCGCGCAGTACCGCGCGGGCGGACTGCCGCCCGAGGCCCAACTGCTGCTCACCGACGACCCTCAGCTCTTCCTCGACGGCGCGGGCCGCGTCCAGCGGGGCCAGAAGGCGACCAAGGACCTCCTGGGCCAAATGACCAAGGCGCAGGACGACTTGACCTCGTACACGAAGAAGGCCGGCGCCGAGTGGACCAAGCTCGAAGCCAGCCGGGTCAAGCAGGCGAAGGCGAAGAAGGAGATCAACGAGAAGATAAAGGCCGCCAAGAAGATCGAGGCGGGGCTGGAGAAGGAAGAGCGCGACCGGCTGCTGATGCTGGAGCAGCAGGATCTGGCCAAGGCGCAGGAAGCCTGGCTGGGTTCGGGCGCGCTCAAGGACATCAACGGCGAGGCGAGCGCCCAGGGCAAGAAGGCGATCGCGTACGCGACGGCGCAGATCGGCAAGCCGTACGTGTGGGGCGCCGAGGGCCCGGCGTCGTTCGACTGCTCGGGGCTGACCTCCGAGGCGTGGCGGGCGGCCGGCAAGGTCATCCCACGCACCTCGCAGGAACAGTGGAGGCTGCTCCCCCGTGTCCCCGTCTCGGAGATGCGGCCCGGCGACCTGATCATCTACCACCAGGACGCGAGCCATGTCGGTATGTACGTGGGTGACGGCTCCATCGTCCACGCGCCGCGGCCGGGCCGGCAGGTGACGCTGACGGGGGCGGGCTCGATGCTGATCCTCGGGGTGGTCAGGCCGGACAAGTAGGACGCGGCACGCCGGACCGGACACGTAGGGCCGGACAAGTAGACCGGTAGAGGGCCCCTCCGCTCCACGTGATGTTTGTCATGGCCGTTCCGGCCCCTTCGGCGGGCCGATCGTGCCGGATGCGTGGCGGGAAGCGGCATATGACGCGGGATCTTCTCCGTACGGCGTTCCGTACGCCATTCCTTTCGGGCGCCGGCTACCGCTAGGGTCCCGGTCGGTGGGGCGTCGATCGGCGTTTCACCGTGCCCTCGGGGGGAGGGAAGGACTCACAGACCGATGGCCGTACCTGTACCGGTGCCGCGACAGCGCACCGGCTCGACAGTCGAGAGTGCGCCCGCCCCGGAGACCTCCGGCGGAGGCGGCGACCTCACGCTCCTCGTCATCGAGGACGATCCCGCGGGCACCTTCAGCGCACCGGAACTTCCCGACGCGGCGGGCACCCGGGTCCGTATCCGTACCGCGCGCAACCTCACCGAGGCCGAGCGGCTGCTCACCGACGACATCCAGTGCATCCTCGTGGACCTGGCGCTGCCGGGCCGGTACGACGACGACCGCGACGGCCTGGCGCCGCTGAAGCATGTGCTGCGGCTCGCGCCCCGCCACGCCGTTCTCGCGCTGACCGCCGAAGGCGACAGCGAGCGGGCCGCGGCGGCGGTGCGTGTGGGCGCGCAGGACTATCTCTTCCGCGACGAGCTGGACAGCCGGCTGCTGAGCCGCGCCATCCGCTACGCCGTGGAGCGCAAGCGCGCGGACGTCGCGCAGCGCCAGCTCACCGAGTCCCGGCTGCGGGCGCAGGAGAACGCCCGGCTGGAGCGCGGGCTGCTGCCCACACCGCTCCTCCAGGGGTCGAACCTGCGTTTCGCCTCCAGATACCGGCCCGGCCGCTCCCGTGCGCTGCTCGGCGGCGATTTCTACGACACGGTCCGTACGCCCGACGGCACGGTCCATGTGATGATCGGCGACGTCTGCGGCCATGGTCCGGACGAGGCCGCGCTGGGTGTGGAACTCCGGATCGCCTGGCGGGCGTTGACCTTCGCCGGGCTGTCCGGGGACGTTCTGCTCTCGACGCTCCAGAAGGTCCTGGAGCACGAGCGGGAGAGCGAGGAGATCTTCGCGACGCTCTGCACGGTCGACATCGCGCCCGACGGCCGGCGGGCGGGGCTCTGTCTGGCCGGCCACCCGTCCCCGCTGGTCGTCCGCGCCGACCGGGCGCCCGAGCTGCTGCCGTACGACGAGGGCGGCCCGGCGCTCGGCCTGCTGCCGCGCGCCCGCTGGCCGCGCCGTGAGGTCGAGCTGGGTGAGGCGTGGAGTCTGATGATGTACACCGACGGGCTGATAGAGGGCCGTGTCGGGGCCGGTACGAAGCAGCGGCTCGGCCAGGAGGGCATGGTCGAGATGATCACCGGCCTGCGGGCGCGGGGTCTGGGCGGCGAGGAGCTGCTGGAGGCCGCGGTGGCTCAGGTGCGGGAGCTGAACGGCGGCGAGCTGACGGACGACGTGGCCGTACTGCTGCTGGACCGCGGGCGGGTGGCGGAGCGGGCGCCGGCCGCCTGAGATCCGGGCGGCCGTCCTTCACGGCATCGCCGCGCCCCGGTCGGCTCGGCGCGCCCTGCCCGGTCGGCTCGGCCCGGTCGGCTCAACGACCGCCGTTGTACGGCCCGTACGGTCCGTCGCTGCTGGAGCCACCGCTGCGGCCACCACGGCCACCACCGCCGCCGACCTGCTTGATCGCGGGGCGCACGTCGACGAAGTACACGATGATCGCGATCAGCCCGATGATCGGCAGGAAGGACAGCAGCGGGAAGATCAGGCTCACCACGAGGGCGATGCCGAGAATGATCAGCCAGAACGGCTTGGTCTGCTTGTCCGCGGCGCGGAATGCGTCCTCACGCCGGATGAACGCGTCGACCAGCGCGAAGGCGCCGAACACGGTCAGCGGGATGCTCAGCAGAGCCACAAGCCCGTCGAAGCCGGCCATCAACACGTTGCCCACCGCCCGTTTCTGTCCGAATCGTGTGCCGTCAAGGTACCCGTACAACGGTCCGGACACCGCTGTGGTGCCCGGACCGTTGTATTGGCGATGTACGACTCGCTCGTCCTGCCGGCGCGTCGACCGACTCGTCCTACTTGCTCGCGGGCGGCGTGGCCTTCTTGGCCGCGGCCGGCTTGCGGGTGGCGGTCGTCTTGCGCGCGGCGGGCTTGGCACCGGTGGCCTTGGCCTCCGGCTTCGCCTTGGCGGGCGCGGGCTTCGCGGGGGCCGGCTTGGCCGTCGACTTGGCGGGGGCCGGCTTGGCGGCCTGCTTCGTCTCGGGCTCGACGGCGATGGCGATCTCCGTCATCTCGTCGGCGGCCTCGCCCCGCCAGGTCCGTACGGACTGCTCGCCGCGCTCGGCGACCTTCTCGTACGTCTCCCGGGCCTTCACCGCGTACTCCGCGGCCACGCCCACGCTCCGCAGCGCGAGGTCCTGAGCGGTCTCGCCGAGCTTCTTCAGATCGGTGTCGAGCGACCCGAGCACCTCGGTGACCTTGGACTGAACGGTCGTCTGCGCTTCCTTGGCCTGCGAGGTGACCTTGGACTGGACGATCTTGGGATCGGTGTTGCGTACCGCGTCGATACGGCCCGGGGCCTCCGCGCGGAGCTGCTCGATCAGCCCGGGAACCTTCTTGGCCTGCTCGACGGCGAGATCCGCCGTACCGGCCGCGAAGTAGAGGGGGGTCGGGTCGCTGAACGTCTTGCGCAGGTCATCGGCGATGGCCATGACTGTGTTCCTCCGGATCAGTGTGAGGGTGGGGTGACAGCACCGCCGCCGGCCGTACCGGACGTGTCCCCGTCGGCGTCCCCGCTACCGGTACCGGCGCCCTTACCGGCCGATTCCGCGGTCACCGACGCTTCCGTGTTCGTCGTCCCGAGCCCGTTCTCCTTACGGAAGGACTCGTAGATCTGCAGGAGCACCTGCTTCTGCCGCTCGTTGATCGACGGGTCCGCGAGGATGACGGCACGCGTCTCCAACTCCTCGCGCTCCCGCTCGTCGAGCATCCCGGCCTGCACGTACAGCGTCTCGGCGGAGATCCGCAGCGCCTTGGCGAGCTGCTGCAGGATGTCCGCGCTCGGCTTGCGCAGACCGCGTTCGATCTGGCTGAGATACGGATTGGACACCCCGGCGGCCTCGGAGAGCTGCCGCAACGACAGCTGCGCGTTGCGCCGCTGCTCGCGCAGATACTCACCGAGATTGCCGACGTTGAGTGATGCCATGACTCCAGGCTGCCCCGTCTTGCTAACTATTGCAAGCACCCGCTTGCAAAAGTGTTCCACGCAACAGGGTGACTGGGCGCTGACCAGGGTGAAGTCCGCCGGGACACGTCGGTCGGCATCTGGCCGCGCCGGTCGGCACCGTTCGCCGAGCACGGCAAGGCAGGTGGCCACGCCACGTATATGCTCGCCGCCGTGCGCCCGGCGGACTTCGGCGGGCTCCGGCGGACTTCAACCCGGGTTGCACCCCTGGGTTGAGGGAGTTCGGGGCGCGTCGGCAGATGCTCGGACACATGACAACGACCGACTGGTTCATCGACATCGCACTCCTGCTCATCGTGGTTCGCCAGATGCGCGAGGAGCCGCTGACCACCCGCACCATCCTGCTCCCGCTCGGCATGTTCCTGGCCGCCCCACCGCCGGGCGTTCGGCCCGGCACGAGCACGCGAGCCCGGCGCCCGGCGCCCGGCGCCCGGCGCCCGGCACGGACAACTTCAGTGCGAACCGCCCGCGTTGACGCTCTCGACCCCCAGTACGTTCAGCAGGGCCAGAGCCTCGGCGTCCCGGGATCCCGGCGGCGCGCTGTAGAGCACGAGGTGCTGGTCGCTGTCCGTGAGCGCGAGCGAGTCGCAGTCGACGGTGATCTCCCCGACGACCGGGTGCCGGAACGTCTTCGTGAGCATCGGCGCGGCGTGTACGTCGTGCCGCTCCCAGAGCCGGGCGAACTCCGGGCTGCCGTCGCGGAGTTCGTCGACGAGTCCGGTGACCTCGGGGTCGGACGGGTACCGGGCGAGGGTGGACCGGAGCCCCATGACGACGTGGTGCCGGAACTCCGTGGTGTCGGACACCCCGTACAGCGGCGCACCGGCGCGCGCCGGTGCGAGGAACGCGCGGCGCGCGAGATTGCGGTCCTCCGGGGTGAGTTCGGCGAAGTTCTCCATCAGCGCGGCCGCGAGGTCGTTCCACGCGAGCACCTCGAACGCGGCGGAGGTCACGAAAGCGGCCGTCTGCGGCAGCCGTTCAAGGAGCGCGAGGATGCTGGGGCGGACATCGCGCCGGTGCAGTCCGTTACGGCTCGGGGCGGTGCCCGCGAGGACGTGGAGGTGGTCGGACTCGGCGTCCGAGAGCCGCAGCGCGCCGCCGATCCCGGCGAGTACCTCGCCCGACGGGCGCGGCGCCCTGCCCTGCTCAAGGCGCACGTAGTACTCCGTGGAGATGTGCGCGAGGACCGCCACCTCCTCACGGCGGAGACCCGGTGTCCGGCGTCGCGGGCCCGAGGGAAGGCCGACGTCCTCGGGCCTGAGCCGCTCGCGGCGGCTACGGAGGAACGCTCCCAGCTCCTGCTTGTCCATACCTCCAGTGTGCGCGCCGCGCGGCGGCGGATCCTGGTACCGGCTGTGCCTGTATCGGGATCCGGGCGGCCGCGACGCTGTGGATATGACGAACAGCATCCGCACCACCCCCATCGGCCTGCTCACGGGCAAGGTCGTGTTCATCACCGGCGCCAGCCGAGGCATCGGGGCGGCCGCCGCCCGGCTCTTCGCCGCCGAGGGCGCCGCCGTCGTGCTCGCCGCCCGCAGCACCGACGCCCTCGACCGCGTCGTCGCCGGGATCCGCGCCGACGGAGGCGTCGCCGACGCCGTAACCCTGGACCTCGCCGACGGTACGAGCATCCGCGCGGCGGTCGGCCGCGTCGGGGAGCTGCACGGCCGGCTCGACGGCGCCTTCAACAACGGCGCGGCCATCCAGCAGCGGCCCGGTCCGCTCGACACCACGAGCGACGAGGACATCGACGAGCAGTTCGCCGTGAACTTCCGCGCGCACTGGACCGCCATGAACGCCGAGGCGGCGCTCATGCGCCGGGGCGGTGGCGGGGCGATCGTCAACACGTCGAGCATCGGCAGCCGCCGCGCGAACCCGGAACTCCCCGCGTACGGCGCGATGAAGCGCGCGCTCAACAGCATCACCGAGACCGCCGCGGTGAGCTGGGCCCGTAACGGTATCCGGGTGAACGGCATCACCCCCGGCGGCACCGCGACCGAGATGATCGACGCGTGGGAGGCGGCGTCCCCGGGCATTGTGGAGCGCTTGAAACCGGCCATCCCGCTCGGCCGGATGGCGGAGCCCCGCGAGGTCGCCGAGGCGGCCGCGTGGCTGCTCAGCGACCGGGCCTCGATGGTGACGGGCGCGATGGTCCCGGTGGACGGCGGCGCCGGCGCCTGAGGGCACGCGCCCGGTCGGGCGGGCCCTACTCCGTGGCGGCTGATTCCGGCGCGCCGCCCGGCCGCGGAGCGCGGCCGGGGTCGGGCTGGTGGAGGCTTCGGGGGCTTGATCGGTGAGTGGGGCGGTGGCGCTCGGTGTGAAACTTGACACGAACACCGTTCGAGCATAGAACGGTGTTCGTGACGATGAATGTGGAGCAGGAGACGGATGTGACCGTGGTCGGCGCCGGGCCGGTGGGCCTTGTGCTCGCCGCGGAGCTGGCCCTGTCCGGGGCGACGGTGCAGGTGCTGGAGCGACGGGCCGAGCCGGACGAGGCGATGAAGGCGCAGTCGATCAACGTGCCGACCGCCGAGGCGCTCGACCGTCGCGGCCTGCTGCCCGCCGCCGAGCAGGTGCAGCGCGAGACGCTGGAGCGGATCGGGTCGTTCACCCGCGCGGCCGGTGACAGACCGGGCGGCGAGACGCGGTTCACCGGGCACTTCGCGGGCATGGCCCTCGACCCCGACCTCGTCGACTGGACCGATCCCGACCTCGCCAC
The DNA here is from genome assembly GCF_042667665.1 of Streptomyces sp. NPDC057307. Taxonomy (NCBI): domain Bacteria; kingdom Bacillati; phylum Actinomycetota; class Actinomycetes; order Kitasatosporales; family Streptomycetaceae; genus Streptomyces; species Streptomyces sp. NPDC057307. Next base: position 28,068 of record NZ_JBHUZM010000005.1, read on the forward strand.
GCACGCCGCCGCCGACGGGGCGCGGATGGTGCCGCAGCCCCAGCTGGAGGCGCTGCTCGCCGAGCACGTCGAGCGACTGGGCGTCCGGGTACGTCGCGGGGTGGAGGTCAACGCGCTCGACGACACCGGCGACGGGGTGCTCGTCGGCACCACCGCCGGCCCGGTCCGCACCGGGTGGCTGGTCGGGTGCGACGGCGGGCACAGCGCCGTACGCCGCCTCGCGGGCATCGGCTTCCCCGGCACCGACCCCGAACTCACCGGCTACCAGGCTGTCGTCGACATCGCCGACCCCTCGCTGCTCGCCGACGGGTGGGTGTGGACGCCCCGGGGGGTGTACCGCTGCGGGCCACAGCCCGGCCGGGTGACGACCGTGGAGTTCAACAGCCCTCCAGCCGACCGCTCGACGCCGGTCACCCTCGAAGACCTGCAGAGCACCCTGCGCCGGATCTCGGGCACCGACGTCACACTGACCGCGCTGCGCGCCACCCCGACCCGCTGGACCGACAACACCCGCCAGGCCGCGACCTATTGGTCGGGACGGGTACTCCTGGCTGGCGACGCCGCGCACGTGCACCCGCCGTTCGGCGGCCAGGGGCTCAACCTCGGTGTCGGCGACGCGATGAACCTCGGCTGGAAGCTCGGTGCCGTGATCACCGGACGGGCACCCGACGGGCTGCTCGACACGTACGACGCCGAGCGCCGTCCCGTAGGCGCCTGGGTGCTGGACTGGACGCGGTCCCAGATCGGGGTGCTGCGCGGGGACGCCAAGTCGGCCGCGCTCAGGGAGGTCGTCGCGGATCTGCTGAGCACGCGGGACGGCACGACGTACGCGGTCAAGAAGCTCGCCGGCGTCACGCAGCGCGTGGACCTGCCCGGCGACCACCCGCTGGTCGGCCGATACGTCCCCGACCTGTGGCTGAAGGACGGCTCCCGCCTGGTCGACCACGGCCACGGCGGCGGGTTCCTGCTGCTCGACCGCACGCCGGACGGCGCGTTCGTCCGCCTCGCCGCGGACTGGGCCGGGCGCGTGAGCGGCGTGACCCACGTGGGCGGCGTGACCGACGTGACCGACCCGAGGGGGCCGGCGGACGAACAGACCGCGCCGACTGGGGTGTTGGTACGCCCTGACGGGGTGGTCGCCTGGGCCGGCGACTCCGCGACCGGCGACACCGCCGCCGTCACCGGCCTCGAAGCCGCCCTGCGCCGGTGGACCTTCACACCGTCGGACTTCGCCGGGGGCCGCGCGTGAGGATGTAGACGAACAGGAGGGCCATGACGGCGACGCCCGCCCACATGGCCTGCTGCCAGCCGTCGACGAACGACTCCCGCGCTGCCCGGATCAGGGCCTGTGCGTGCGGGCCGCCGCCCGCCTTGTCCGCGACCTCGATGGCGTTGGCGATGCCTTCGCGGGCGATGCCCGTGGTGTCGGCGGTGGCCTCGGGTACGGCTTCGAGTCGGCTGTCGATGGCGCCTCGGTAGCCGGAGGACAGGAGCGCCCCGAGTAGGGCGACGCCGAGCGCGGTCCCGAACTCCCTGGTGACGTCGTTGAGCGCGGACGCGACGCCCTGACGCTCCCGGGGCAGGGCCCCGGTGATCGCCTCGGTCGCCGGGGTCATCGTCAGGCCCATGCCGATTCCCATGGCGAGCATGCCGGGCAGGACGGAGAGGTAGCCGCCGCCGACGGAGACGAGGGTGGCCATGAGGGCCAGGCCCGCGCCGCCCAGGAGGATTCCGAAGGCCATCGTGGAGCGGCTGCCGACGCGTTCGGCCACGCGGGGCGCGAGCCCGGAGGTCACCATCATCAGTACGGCCATGGGCATGAGCGCCAGCGTGGACAGGAGGCCGGACCAGCCGAGCACGGCCTGGAGGAACGGGAACAGGACGACGAAGATGCCGGCCTGGACACCGAAGACCGCGAGAAGTGCCACGGAGCCGCCGGCCAGGCCGCGTTCGCGGAACAGGCGTACGTCGAGGAGTGGAGCGGGCCCGCGCAGTTCCCACGCCACGAAGCCGACGGCCGCGAGGACGCCGGTCAGCAGGCTGAGCAGGGTCACGGGTGCGGTCCAGCCCCGCTCGGGTCCTTCCTGGAGGACGAAGATGAGCCCGACCACGGCGACGACCGAGGTCAGCGCGCCGACGGTGTCGAAGGAGTGCTCGGAGTGCTCGCGCGAGTCGGGAACGGTTCGCAGCGTCATGACGAGAGCGACGAGCACGAGCGCGACGGGAAGGAGAAAGAGCCACCGCCAACTCGCCACATCCACCAGGGCGGCCGACAGGAACATGCCCAAAATGCCGCCACCGCCCGCGACACCCGTCCATACGCCGATCGCCCGACCGCGTTCCTCCGCCGGGAAGGTGGAGGTGATGACGGCGAGGGTGACGGGCATGATCATCGCCGCGCCCACTCCGCTGAGGACACGCGCGGCGAGCATGATCTCGGCCGATGCGGCGAGGGCGGCGACTGCGCCGGCGACCCCGAAGATGACCAGGCCGGCGATCAGTACCGGCTTACGGCCCCACCGGTCGCCGACCGCACCGAGCGGCAGGAGCAGCGCGGCCAGGCTGAGGGTGTAGCTGTTGATGATCCACAGGATCGTGGGCTGTGAGGCGTCGAACGCGACGGCCATGTCCGGCTGGGCGACGTTGAGGCCCGATACGGACGCGATGACGGCCATCAGGGCTACGCAGACCGTGATCAGGACGGCGCGCCGTCGACGTGGGTCGTCAATGCCCCCATCGACTCCCTCGGCGCTTATCTGCGCGGGCGGTTTCGTAGGCCGGTTCGTACTCATGGGGGCGGACCTTTCAGGTCACTGAAGCGCGACGTGGGAGACGTAAGGCGGGATCTGGGCGATCGTGGCGAGGGCCGGGGCAGATACGCAAAGTTGTTTGCTGATCCGCAAACCGGCGGACACACTGACGCGCATGGATGACGACGAAGTGGACCGCACGCTCGACGCCGTCGGCCCCCGGCTGAAGCAACTGCGCCTCGCCCGCGACATGACGCTGACCGGCCTCGCGGAGGCGACCGGCATCTCGGTCAGTACGTTGTCGAGACTTGAGGCGGGCCTGCGGCGCCCCACGCTCGAACAGCTCCTGCCGCTCGCCCGCGTCCACGGCGCCACCATCGACGAGCTGGTCGACGCGCCCCGTACCGGGAACCCCCGCGTCAACCTCCGCCCCATCGCCTGCGGAGACGGATCAACCGTGCTGCCCCTGACCCGCAGGCCCGGCGGCATCCAGGCGTACAAGTTCGTCCTGCCCGCTCCCGCGGCGGGAAGCGGCGTGGAGCCCGTCCTGCGCACCCACGAGGGCTACGACTGGATCTACGTCCTCAACGGCACGCTCCGCCTGCTGCTCGGCGAGCACGATCTCGTACTCAAGCCGGGCGAGGCGGCCGAGTTCGACACCCGTACACCGCACTGGTTCGGCGCGACCAGCTCCGGCCCCGTCGAGTTCCTGAGCCTGGTCGGCAAGCAGGGCGAGCGCGCGCATGTGCGCGCGGCGCCGAGGGCCGGCGGTGCTCCGGACAGGGTCTAAGACGTGACTTGCCGCGCGGCGGTGAGGGCCGCGTCCGTGTCGGCGGTGGCCAGGTCGGCGTTGATGTGCGCGCCGGCCAGGGCGCCCGCGGCGGCGGAGGCGCCGACCTGGGCGGTCGGGTCGGTGGCGTTGCCGGCCACCCAGACGCCCCGCACCGGCGTGGTCCCGGCCGGGCCGGTGACGAAGTGGCGGCCCATGCCGCCCGGCAGGTCCTCCATCGGCAACTCCAGCCCGGCCAGTCCTTCGGTACGGGCCCGCATGACGGTCGCCACCGCGACGACGCGGCGGGGCACGAGCTGCCCGTCGGTCAGCCGTACGCCCGCGATGCCGCCGTCCCGGGTGGACTCGACCGCCGCGACAGGGGTGTCGACGACACGGATGCCGCGAGCGGCGAAACGTGCCCGGGTCTCCTCGTCCGGGTCGGTGCCGCGGGTGAAGTAGACCAGGTCGTCGGTCAACTGCCGGAACAGCAGGGCGTGGTGGACGGAGGCCGGGCCGACGGCCAGGATCCCGATCGGTTCGTCGCGCACCTCCCAGCCGTGGCAGTACGGGCAGTGCACCACGCCGTGTCCCCAGTGCTCGGCCAGCCCCGGAATGTCGGGCAGTACGTCGCGCAGTCCGGTGGCGACCAGCAGCCGGCGCGCCCGCAGGGCGCTGCCGTCGGCGAGCGTGACCGTGAAGCGCGGATCGCCCTCGGCGGTGGAGTCGGCGGACGGGTCGGCGGACGGATCGGCGGACGGATCGGTGGCCAGGTGGACGGGGACGGCGCTGATCACCTCGCCGGCCACCACCTCGCCGCCGTAGCCGCGCACCTCCTCGCGCCCCCGGCGCAGCAGGTCCGCCGGCGGGACGCCCTCCTGGCCGAGCAGGCCGTGCACGCCGTCGGCGGGCGCGTTGCGGGGCGTGCCGCCGTCGATCACGACGACGGAGCGGCGGGAGCGGGCGAGCATCAGCGCGCCGTTCAGGCCCGCGGCGCCGCCGCCGATCACGACGGCGTCAACGATCTTCTCGGTATCGGTATCGGTATCAGTCGTTACGGGCATGGCGTACGTCCCCTTGCGATGAGCGGGCCCCGAGCGGGCCCTCGTACGACCACACTAAGCACCGTTTGCGTATGAGGCATAGGATGTTGCCTATGACGCAAGATGATGGAGATCTCGACAGCCTGGTACGCAAACGAGTCCGCGCCCTGCGCGTGGCGCAGGGCCTGTCCCTGGACGAGCTGGCCACCCGCGCCCGCCTCAGCCCCTCCACACTGAGCCGGATCGAGAACGGTCAGCGCCGTCTCGCTCTCGACCAGCTCGTCACTCTCGCCCGCGCTCTGGACACCACTCTCGACCAACTGGTCGAGACGGCCACGGACGACGTCATCTCCAACCCGACGATCGACGCCGCCCATCAGCAGCTGCGCTGGCCCGTCCGGGCGGACCCGGGCATGAGCGTGGTACGTCAGCGCCTGACGGACCCCCCGCCGGACAACCCCTCCCGCATGCGCGCCCACCCGGGCCGAGAGTGGTTCGTCGTCCTCTCCGGCACCGCCGTACTGCTCCTGGGCAACCGGCGCTTCCGGGTGGAGACCAACCAGGCCGCCGAGTTCCCCACGATGCTCCCGCACGCCCTCGGCGCGGAAGGGGGACCGTGCGATCTCCTGGGCATCTTCGACCGCGACGCCCGGCGGGGCCACCAACGCGGCGACGACAGCCCGCCGCAGTGACGGACCGCGTTGACGGCGGCGTTGACGGCGGCGTCGACGGCCGAAGTGACCGCCGCGATGGCCCCCGCGGTGCCGTCCACTTGCGCGGCGAGCAGGTCAGGCGCCACCTTCTTGCCGTTCCCGACGGCGACCGGGCCGCACGCTCATGATCCTCATAGCGTGGCCGTCATGACACCCGCCTCGTACGACGCCCACCCCCACCCCCACCCCCACGCTCACGCTCACGCTCACGCCCCGAACGGCCACGGGGACCACGGGGACCACGACGACCAGTCGGAGATCCTCGACCTGGACGCCGAGGTGCTCGCCGAACACATCGCCTCCATCACCGCGTGGCTGCCCGTCAAGGCCGACCCCCGCCGCATCGTGGACCTGGGCTGCGGAACCGGCGCCGGCACCCTCGCCCTGCTCAAGCGCTTCCCCCAGGCCGAGGTGACCGCCGTCGACACCTCGACCAGCCATCTGAACCGGCTGCGGCACAAGGCCGAGGCCGCCGGTCTCGCCGATCGCGTACGCACCGTTCAGGCCGACCTCGACGGGGACTGGCCGAACCTCGGCACACCCGAACTCGTATGGGCGTCAGCCTCCATGCACCACATGGCCGACCCCGACCGCACCTTGCGCCAGGTCCACGACACGCTCGCCCCCGACGGGCTGTTCGCCGTCGTCGAACTGGCGAGCTTTCCGCGCTTCCTACCCGAAGGCGCCCCGGCGGACCGCCCCGGACTCGAAGAACGCTGCCACGCCGCGATCGACCACCACCACTCCGAGCACCTGCCCCACCGAGGCGCCGACTGGGGCCCCAAGCTGGCCGCCGCCGGCTTCACCGTCGAAGGCGAACGCACCATCACCGTCAACCTGGGCCCGCCCCACACCGAGGCCGTCGGCCGCTACGCGCTCAGCAGCCTGACCCGCATGCGGGGAGGCATCGCCGAGGATCTGGCCCCCGAAGACCTCGCCGCGCTCGACCGGTTGCTCGACACCGAAAGCCCCCACAGCATCGCGCGCCGCGACGACCTGACGGTCCGCACCGAGCGCACGGTGTGGGCGGCACGCCGTAGCTGAACACCGGTGTGCCACACGGCACATGGCCCGCCCGGACGGGTGGCCCCACCTGTGAAAAGGTGCCGTGTGACCTCTCCCGACGACGACGCCATCGACGAGCAGGCGGGCGTGACCATCCGCTGCCAGGACAACCCGTCCGTCGGTGTGCGGTTCTGCGATCGGTCCAGCTTCGACGAGGACTGCGTGCACTACGCCGTCGAGGCGTGGGCTCCGGGGCTGACCGCTCGCGTCGGCGAGGTGGTGGCCTGGGTCTGGGACAGCGATCTCGTGCCGTTCCTGGCCCGGTTGGCCGCCGACCACCGAGGCTGGGACGGCGAGCGGACCTGGCGTAACGACGACCGGGACCTGGCTGTCTCGGCCGTGTTCCGGTCCGGTGGGCATATCGGTCTGACCTGGACGCTGCGCCCGTGGCCCGACGCCGCCGGCGGCTGGCGTGCGTCGGTGACCACGTGGTTGGAGGCCGGGGAGCAGATGTCGTCCTTCGCCGCCGACGTCCGGCACTTCCTCGCACCGCCGGTGGCTGAGCCCCGGTCCGCCCCGCTCACCTGACGAGGACGGCCGGTTCGTCCAGGCGCGTCAGGGCGGGCACTGGTTGATCAGACGGTCTGCTTCTTCTGTTCCGGCTTCTCCTGTTCCGGCTTCTCCTCCTCCTGCTTCTTCGCTTCGGGAGTCGGAGCCGCCTGTGTCGAAGAAGCCTGTGCCGGAGCCGCCTGTACGGCGCCCGAGACCGCCTGCACAGCCTGCGCCGCCTCGGCGGGTGTGGCGCGTTCGAGGAAGCGGAGCAGTTCGACCGGGAAGGGCAGCACGAGCGTGGAGTTCTTCTCGGCGGCGACAGCCACCACGGTCTGCAGCAGCCTCAGTTGAAGCGCGGCCGGCTGCCCGGCCATCTGGCGGGCCGCCTCGGAGAGCTTCTTCGACGCCTGCAGTTCCGCATCCGCGTTGATCACCCGCGCGCGGCGCTCACGGTCCGCCTCGGCCTGGCGTGCCATCGACCGCTTCATGGTCTCCGGCAACGACACGTCCTTGATCTCGACGCGGTCGATCTGCACGCCCCAGCCGATGGACGGGCTGTCGATCATCAGCTCCAGGCCCTGGTTCAGCTTCTCGCGGTTCGAGAGAAGGTCGTCCAGATCGCTCTTGCCGATGATCGACCGCAACGACGTCTGCGCCATCTGCGACACCGCGAACCGGTAGTCCTCGACGCGGATCAGCGCGTCCGCCGCGTCGACGACCTTGAAGTAGATGACCGCGTCCACGCGCACGGTGACGTTGTCGCGCGTGATGCCGTCCTGCGCGGGGACAGGCATCGTCACGATCTGCATGTTGATCTTGTTCAGTCTGTCCACGAACGGGACGATCAGCGTGAACCCGGGCCCTCGGATGCCATCTCGCACCCGCCCCAGACGGAAGACCACGCCCCGCTCGTACTGCTTGACGACCCGCGCGGCCGCCAGCGCGTAGATCCCGCACGCGCAAATCACTGCTATGACCGCTATGACCAGTGCCTCGCCCATGATCAACCCCTGACGCCGAACCGAGGTGTCAATAACCACGGTATGCCTCAAATGCCCCGATGTGGAGAGCTTCGGAGCTTGGGGACGTTGGGAACGTGGGGAGCTAAGGCTTCCGTGCGACGAATCCCCACTGGTCCACGGGCTCGGGGTCCGGCTCGGTCGGGTTCCAGAGGGAGATGGGGCCGACAGGGGCGAGGAATTCGAGCCCGGCGCCGGTGGGCTCCAGCTGGGCCACCGTGCGGAGGTGGATCGGCGGGCCGCCGCCCGCCGCGTACGCCGCTGCCGCCGCCCGCATGTCCGGGGAGTCGTACGAGTCGCAGGTGGCGAGATAGCTGCCGGGCGCCATGGCGCGCATATAGCGCTGGGCGATCTCGCCCGCCTCGGTGGGGTTCTCGATGTGCCCGAGCATGGACAGCATCAGGACCGCGACGGGCCGGTCCAGGTCGAGGGTCCTGCGGGCTTCGTCGAGGATCTTCTGTACGTCGCGGACGTCACCGTCCACGTAGTCGACGGCGCCGTCGGGGGATCCGATGGCCATGAGCGCGCGGGCGTGTTCGATGACGGTCGGGTCGTTGTCGACGTACACGACGCGCGCGTCCTTCTCGATGGCCTGCGCCACCTCGTGCGTGTTCGGTTCGACGGGCAGCCCCGTGCCCAGGTCGAGGAATTGCGTGATGCCCGCCCGTGCGGTGTGGTCCACGACCCGCTCCAGGAAAGCGTGCGAAGCGCGAGCCGCCGCCGGGACGACAGGGAAACTGTGCCCGATCGCCTCGGCCAGCTCCCTGTCCGCCTCCGTGTAGACATGGCCCCCGCCCAGGCAGCACCAGGTGCCCGCCGACGACGGGCCTTTCGGCTGAAGGTCGCGCTCACTCATACAAGCCACTCTCTCCGCTCTCTCCGCCATCCGTTCCGCAGGCGCTCCGGGACTGGGCCGCCGAGGGCTGTGTCGTGACGTCCATGGCCCGATCGCGCTCCGATCCCTCACTGTCAGTGGCGGTCGGTACGCTCGCGGGCATGGTCAGTGAATTCGGCTTCACTTGCTCTTGCTGCGGGCAGCACCACTCCGAGCCCCCCATGAACTACTCCACCATGGCGCCCGACGTCTGGGACGAGAGCTGCGCCGACGACCCGGACAGCATGCTCTCCTCGGATCAGTGTGTCGTCAGAGCGCAGCATTATTTCGTCAAAGGTCTGATCGAGATACCCGTCATCGGCGGTGCCGAGTCCTTCTCCTGGGGTGTCTGGGTATCCCTGAGCGCGGACAACTTCGCGCGGGCGCTCAAGGTCTGGAACAGGCCGGGTCGTGAGTCCGAGGAGCCGTACTTCGGATGGCTGACCACCGAGCTGGGGCTGTACGCGCCCAGCACCATCAATCTGCGGACACACCTCCACACGCGTCCGCTCGGGCAGCGCCCCCTTGTCGAGCTGGAGCCGACCGACCATCCCCTGGCCGTCGAGCAGCGCACCGGGATCACGCCGGAGCGGATACGGGAGATCACCGAGGCCGTCCTGCACCCGGGCGGCCCGGACGGCTCGGGTGGCCCCGGCGGAGCCGGCAGCTCGGGCGCCTCCGGCAGCTGAAGCGTTACGCGTCGAGTACCGCCACTTCCACCTGCCCCAGGCGATCCTCGTCCGCGATGATGTCGATCTCGGTGACCCTGCCGTCGTCCGCGATCGTGAACGCGAGGACCAGAAAGAGCCGTCCGCCCGGAGCCATCACCAGTCCGGGCGACCCGTTCACCAGCGCGGGCCGGGTGAACCGGACACGTTCCGCGGCCATGGACGCGCCCTTCGCCACATTCCGCGCGCCACGGAGCACGATCGGCACGCGAGTGGGGCCCGCCGCGCGGTCGGCGCGGAGGATCACGTCCGAGTCGAGCAGCGCGACCAGCGCCTCGAAGTCCCCGCCCCGGGAGGCCGCGAGGAACGCATCCACGACCTGATCCTCACCATGACGCGCACGATGGCGAAACTGCCGGTGCTCCCATCCCCCGGCGGGCTGCGGATGCAGCCGGTCGACTCCCGCGACGTGGCGGCCCGGCTGGTGGAGCTGACCCTCGGCGAACCGGCCGGCCGGGTGGCCGACCTGACCGGGCCGAAGCTGTACGGGCTGAGCGAGCTGAGCCGCGGCTACCTCCGGGCGCGCGGCAAGCGCCGGCCGACGATGCCGGTCCGTGTGCCGGGCAAGATCGGCCGCGCGTACCGTGCCGGGGACAATCTGACCCTCGACGGGGCCGAGTCGGAAAGCGGACCTGGGAGGACTTCCTCGCGGAGCGGGTGACCAAGGGCGGTCACTGAGCCGGGGGTGGGACGGGGCCCGCACAGGGGGCCATATTGCGTGGCCGACGTCCGTTCCGTCCGGCACAGTGAGCCCGTGCACCCCCACCCCCGCCCCGACTTCATCCCCGGCCTCGACCTCTCACGCATCCTGTACGAGGAGGCGGTACGGCCCGTCCTCGACAGCGCGTATCCGGGGCTGCGCCACGCGGCCGCGCGCGTCGGCTCGGGCTCCGAGGTGCTCGGGTTCGACTCGGCCCGGTCCGCCGACCACGAGTGGGGGCCGCGCCTGAATCTGTTCCTCGCGCCGGAGGAGGCCGCCGAGCACGGGGCGGAGCTGCGCCGGCTGCTCGCGGTACGGCTGCCGAAGCACGTACGCGGCTGGCCCACGCACTTCCGTCGCCATGACCCCGAAGTCCCCATCGGCTTGATGGAGTTGACGGAGGGAGAGGTCGACCACCGGGTCTCGGTCGACGATGTCGGCAACTGGCTGCGGACCGAGCTGGGGGTGGCGGCGGCGGAGCCGTCCGTACGCGACTGGCTCGCCATGCCGCAGCAGCGCCTCGCGGAGGTCACCGGCGGCGCCGTGTTCCACGACGGACTCGACACACACGGCCTCGGCGGCACGCTGGGCGCGGCGCGGGCCCGGCTGGCCTGGTACCCCGATCAGGTGTGGCGCTATCTGCTGGCCTGTCAGTGGCAGCGGATCTCCCAGGAGGAGGCTTTCGTCGGCCGTTGCGCCGAGGCCGGGGACGACCTCGGGTCGGCGGTCGTCGCGGGGCGGCTGGTGCGTGATCTGATGCGGCTGTGCCTGCTGTTGGGGCGGACGTACGCCCCGTACAGCAAGTGGCTCGGCAGCGCCTTCGGACGGCTCGCCGTCGCCGAGGAGCTGACGCCGTCGCTGGCGGGCGCCCTGGCGGCGACGGAGTATCCGGTACGCGAGCGGCATCTCTGCGACGCGTACGAGTTCGTGGCCACGCTCCAGAACAGCACCGGTCTCGCGGACCCGGTGGACCCGGCGCGCCGGCCGTACCACGACAGACCGTTCCAGGTGCTGCACGCCGAACGCTTCGCCCGGGCACTGGCGGCGACCGTCACCCACCCCGAGCTGCGCGGCCTGCCGCTCACCGGCGGAGTGGATCAGTGGGCGGACAGTACGGACTTCCTCGGCCTGACCGGCCCCCGGCGCGCCACGGTCGACGCCCTCGCCCGCACCGTCACGCGATGACCTTGCGGAAGAACTCCCGTACGTCCGCCACCAGCAGCTCCGGCACCTCCAGCGCCGCGAAATGGCCGCCCCGGTCGTACGAGGTCCAGCGCGTGATGTTGTTCGTCAGGTCCGCGATGTGGCGCAGTGGGATGAAGTTGTCGTGCGCGAAGTCGGCCAGCGCGGTCGGGACCATGGACGGGTCGGGCGGCGAACCCCAGTACGGGGCGTGCGCCCGCTCGTAGTAGATGCGGGCGGACGAGCCGATGGTGCCGGTCAGCCAGTACAGCATCACGTTCGTGAGCAGTCGGTCGCGGTCGATGGCACCGTACGGGCGACCGTCCGCCGTGTCGGCCCACTCGTGGAACTTCTCGGCGATCCAGGCCAGTTGACCGACCGGCGAGTCCGTCAGGCCGTACGCCAGCGTCTGCGGGCGCGTCGACTGGATGTCGGCGTACCCCTGACGGTCCCGGGCGAACTCCCGCCCCCGCTCCCACGACGCCCACGTACGCCGGCGCTCCTCGGGGCTCAGCGGGGCCAGTTCCGCCTCGGTCGGCTCATGCGTCTGGCCGCCGCCCGGCAGCAGATTGAGGTGTACGCCGACGACGTTGCCGGGCCGGATACGGCCCAGCTCACGGGAGACGGCCGCTCCCCAGTCGCCGCCCTGGGTGCCGTACCGCTCGTACCCCAGCCGCTCCATCAGTACGGCGAACGCCCCGGCCACGCGCCGGAACTCCCAGCCCTGCTCCCGTGTGGGACCGGAGAGCCCGAAGCCGGGGATGCTCGGCAGCACCAGGTGGAACGCGTCGGCCGGGTCGCCGCCGTGCGCGCGAGGATCGGTGAGCGGGCCCGCCACGTCCGCGAACTCGACCGGCGAGCCCGGCCAGCCGTGCGTCATGATCAGCGGCGTCGCGTCCGGTTCCGGCGACCGGATGTGGGCGAAGTGGATGTTCGCGCCGTCGATCGTGGTGGTGAACTGCGGCCACCGGTTCAGCTCCGCCTCGGCCGCCCGCCAGTCGTACGTGTGCCGCCAGTGGTGCGCCAGCTCGCGGACGTGGTCGAGCGGGATGCCGTACGCCCAGCCCGCCCCCGGCAGTTCGTCGGGCCAGCGGGCGCGGTCGAGACGGTCGTGCAGATCGTCCAGGTCCCCCTGCGGGACGTCGATACGGAACGGGCTGACGGAGGAAGGGCGGGAGAGGTCTTGGCCGGACGGATCGGACAGGTCGGACGGGTCGCGGCCGGACGGGGCGCGGTCGGACGGATCGGGCAGGTCGGGGCTCATGGTCACGCATCGTATTTCCGGCCGCCCGCACAGCCGCACCCATTTTCGGCTTGACCCTCACACTGATGTCAATGTCTGAATCTGTGGCCATGGACAACGAACTCTTCGGCTACAGCCCGATCACCGAACGTCCCGCCATCCACTGGCCGAACGACGCCCGCATCGCCTTCTACGTGGGGCTCAACGTCGAGCACTACCAGGTCGACCGCCCCTCCACGAGCATCTTCGCGGGCACCGCCGGCCTGGCGCCCGACCCCTTGAACTACGGCTGGCGCGACTACGGCCCCCGGGTCGGTATCTGGCGGCTGATCGACAGCCTCGACCGGCACCACGTACGGGCGAGCGTGATGCTCAACTCCGACGTCGGCACCCGCTACCCGCAGATCGTCCGAGCGGGCCGCGACCGGGACTGGGCATGGATCGCGCACGGCAGGAACAACTCCATCTTCCAGGCCGACATGACGGTCGACGAGGAGCGCGCCTATCTCACCGAGGTGGTCGACACCATCGAGCGGGACACCGGCCGGCGCCCGCGCGGCTGGCTGGGTCCCGCGCTCACCGAGACGTTCCAAACCCCGGCGCTGCTGGCCGAGTTGGGCCTGAGCTATCTGCTGGACTGGTCGAACGACGACCAGCCGTACCGGCTCAACGTGCCCGGCCTGCTGAGCGTCCCGTACTCCATCGAGGTCAACGACATCAGTCTGTTCGTCGGCAAGAGCCTCAGCGGTCCGGACTTCGTGCGGATCGTCAAGGACCAGCTGGAGCAGTTGTATGAGGACGCGGCGGACAGCGGGCGGGTGATGTCGCTGGTGCTGCATCCGTTCGTCATCAACCAGCCGTTCCGGCACAAGTATCTCGACCAGGCGCTGGAGCACATCGCGAACCACCCGGGCGTCTGGCTGACGACGAGCGACGAGATCGCCGAGCACTACGCGGCCCACGCGGGGGGCTGAAGTCGGTCGCGCCGGGACGGCGTTCCGGCCTACCGTTCTCGGCATGGACCGGAAGACCGACGCGCCTTCGGCGGTGACCCACGCACGCGCCCTGTGGACCGAACTCGCAGGTGTGCCGGTCGAGTTCACCTCCCCCGCGGGCGTCGTGGTCGCGCCCGACTCGCTGCTCTGTCCGCCAGGCTGGGCCGGGATCGTACGGATCGGCGACGCCGCCGTCATCACCGCGCCGGACGCGCGGCGCGCCGAGGCGATGGGCGAGGCGGCACGGCGGCTGTCGTACGAGGAACTGGTCGACCCGGTCCGGCTCGGCGTGGCACTCGGCGGTACGGCTCCGCTGCTCGACGTGCTGGGGCCCGCCGCGCTCGGCTATCTGGAGCGGGGCCGGGACTCGTTCGTACCCGCGAAGGCGCGTCCCGAGGAGGTGACGGGCGGCACCGTCGAGCGGGCGGCGAACGGCACGAGCGCGCTCGACGCGCTGCTGGCCACGGTCGGGAAGGACGACGCGGACGAGGCCGGTCTGGACGAGATCACCTCACCGGCGTTCCTGCTCCGCGAGGGCAGACGCGGCGGTAGAGGTGAGGGCGGTGACGTGGTCGCGGCGGCCGGTTACGCGGCCTGGCCACGGTCGGTCGCCCACCTGTGCGTGCTGGTCGCCCCGCACCACCGGGGCCGGGGCCTGGCGACGATCGTGGCGTCGGCGGCGGTGTCGCACGCGCTCGACGCCGGTCTGCTGCCGCAGTGGCGGGCCCGGCCGTACTCCTCGCGGCGAGTGGCGGCGGCGCTCGGTTTCCGGGAGCTGGGCGCTCAGCTCAGCGTGCGGATATAGGTCGTTCCGGGGCGGTCGCTCAGCTCGATCTTGCCGGTGGTCACGAATCCCGTACGCTCCAGCACCGCGCGCGAGGCGGTGTTGTCGTCGGTCGTCTTCGCGCGAAGTTCCGTCAGCCCGTACGTCTCGGCGGCCAGCACACAGATCCGCCGGACGGCGTCCGTCGCCAGGCCCTTGCCGGCCGCCTTCTCGGCGATCCGGTATCCCAGTTCGGCCGAACCGTCCGCCACGTCGACGAGGTTGACGCGTCCGACCACCTCGCCCGTCGTACCGGCCGTCGTCTCCCCTGCCGTACCGCCGTCGCCGTTCACCAGCACATGGAAGTAGCACAGCCCGGTGGCCTGTTCGGCGAGAAGGTCCGCGTGCCGTTCGTCGAAACCGGTGAAGTACGCGTCACCCCGGTCGGGAATCGAGGCGGCGAAGTAGGCCCGGTTCTCCTTCTCGAACGCGAGCAGCGCGGGGGCATGGTCGAGACGGAGCAGCTGAAGTTCGGGCATGTCCGCACGGTAGCGGGCGGCGGCCGGATCGGCCCGCGAGTATTCGGCTCGGGAGCTTCGGCTCGGAACGCACGTCGAGGGCCGTGCGGCGGCATATTCGGTGGGGTCGGCAGCCGCCCGCGAGTACCGTTCCGTCCCGTGACTGCTGACCTCGATCATGACCTGGATCATGGACCGGCCGAACTCGTCGACGCCGCGACCCGCCTCGTCGTGGCCCACGCCAAGGGCGACGACCACACCGTGGCCTGCGCCGCCCGCGACCGTGACGGCCGGATCGTCACCGGTATGAACGTGTACCACTTCACCGGCGGCCCCTGCGCCGAGCTGGTGACCATCGGCGCGGCCGCGGCCGTCGGCGCGTACGACCTGGTCACCGTCGTGGCGGTCGCGAGCGACGGGCGGGGGGTGCTGCCGCCGTGCGGGCGCTGCCGGCAGGTGCTGCTGGACTACTTCCCGCGGATCGAGGTCGTCGTGAGGACGGAGAACGGTCTGCGGGCCGTGCCGGTACGGGAGCTGCTGCCGTACGCCTACGAGGCCGCCGAGAACGGGACGGACCCCACATGATGCACGCCGACGAGGTGCCGACCGATATCGCTCTTGTACGCAGGCTGCTCGCCGCGCAGTTCCCGCACTGGGCCGGGCTGCCCGTCGAGCCCTTCCCGTCCAGCGGCACCGTCAACGCCGTGTACCGGCTCGGCGACGACATGACCGTACGGCTCCCCCGGATCGAGGGCGGCGTCGAAGACCTGGCGAAGGAACAGCGCTGGCTGCCGTGGCTCGCCCCGCAGCTCCCGGTCCCCGTCCCCGTCGTCCTCGGCGCGGGCACGCCCGCCGAGGGCTACCCCTGGCCGTGGTCGGTCTACCGCTGGCTCGACGGTGCCCACCCGGAGGCCGGGCACCTCACCGAACCCGGCCTGCTGGCAACGGACTTGGCCGACTTCGTCCTGGCGCTGCGCCGGATCGACGCCACGGACGGGCCGCCCGCCTACCGGACGGGGCCGCTGTCCGCGCACGACGACGGGGCGCGCGCCGCGATCGCCCGGCTCCGCGAGCTGGGCGGGCTCATCGACGCCGAGGCGGCGACGGCGGCGTGGGAGGTGTCGCTGCGAGCGCCCGTGTGGGACGGCCCGCCTGTCTGGCTCCACTCCGATCTGATGCCGGGAAATCTCCTGGTGGAGGGCGTCGACGGTGCCGGAAGTGCCGGCGGCGTCGGCGGCGGACGGCTCGGTGGCGTCATCGACTTCGGCACCGTGGGGGTGGGTGAACCCGCCTCCGACCTGATCCCCGCGTGGAATCTGCTCCCGGCCGGCGTACGGGACGACTTCCGTACCGCCCTGGACGCCGACGACGCGACCTGGGCGCGCGGGCGCGGCTGGGCGCTGCTGATGGCGCTCAACCAGCTCCCGTACTACCTCCACACGAACCCGCCCCTCGCGGCGAACGCACGCCATGTGATCGCCGAGGTCCTGGCCGATCACGCCATGTCCTAGGGGCGGGCCCGCCGCCGGCTCCGCACGCCTAGAACGGCAGCTCGGCGCTGTGCAGCACATGCAGCCGCGACACCGCCCGTGTGAGCACCACGTACAGCCGGTGCGCGCCGCGTCGTTCGGCGGCCGCGATCGTGGCCGGCTCGACAGCGACGACGTGGTCGTACTCCAGGCCCTTGGCGAGCGAGGCGGGCAACAGCGTGACGCGGGCGCCCAGTTCACCGGGGGCGGGGGCCGCGGGCGCCAGACCCGCCCCGGTCAGCGCCTCGCGCAGGCGCGCGATGTCGGGGTCGGCCGCGATGACGGCGATCGACCCCTCGTACGGCAGCGCCGCGCGTACCGCCTCGACCACGGCCGCGCCCATCCCCGCCGCCTCCGGCACCTTCTCGATGCGCAGTTCGCCGTCCGCGCGCAGGGACCGGGCGGGCGGCAGCTTCACCTCCAGGGTGCCGAGCAGCCGGTTCGTCAGCGAGACGATCGCGCCGGGTACCCGGAAGCCGACGGTCAGTTGAGCGATCGACGCGTCGGGCGCCCCCAGATGCGCGAGGTGTTCCCGCCAACTGCGGGCGGCCCACGGGGTGGTGCCCTGCGCCAGGTCGCCGAGCACGGTCAGCGAGCCGAATCCGGCGCGGCGGGCGATGGCGCGGCACTGCATCGGGGAGAGGTCCTGGGCCTCGTCCACCACGATGTGGCCGTAGCTGTCCTGGCGTTCGAGAAGCCCGGCCACCTCGTCCAGCAGGAGCAGATCGGCGGCGGACCACGGGGCCGTACGCGCGGAACGGGGCCGCGCCCAGGTCAGCGCGCGCCGCTCGGCCGGGTCGAGGATGCCGTCGGCGGCGACGGCGGGATCCGCCAGCAGCTCCGCGACGACCTCCTCCGGGCTCACCTTCGGCCAGACCTCGTCCACGAACGCGGAGACCGGCCGCGCGCGGGAGATCTTCTGGAGCCAGGCGTTGCTCTTGACGCCCGAGCGCCGTTCGGCCTGCTGCTGGATCAGCCGTACGGCGCGGGTGCGGACGCGCTCGCGGCCGATCGCGTACGGCGGCGCCTCCTGCCGTACGTCGGCGACGATCCGCTCCAGGTCGGCGACCGGCAGCCGCCAGCGGTACGAACCGTCCGGCACCTCAAGGGAGTTGGCGGGTGCGCGCACCCGCCCGTACAGCGCGCGGCGCAGCACGGCCGCCATCCGTACGTCGTGTTTGACGAGCGCGGCGGCCTCGTCGTCCTCGGCCCGGACCGGGTGGCGGGCGACCTCGTCCTCCACCGTCGACTGGCGGACGCCCGTCTCGCCGAGGGAGGGCAGCACCTCGGCGATGTAGGAGAGGAACGTGCGGTTCGGCCCGAGGATGAGCAGTCCGCCGCGCTTGATCCGGTCGGGGTGGGTGTAGAGGAGGTACGCGGCGCGGTGCAGGCCGACGGCGGTCTTGCCGGTGCCGGGGGCGCCCTGGACGCAGACGGAGACGGCGAGTTCGTCCCGTACGAGATCGTCCTGCTCGGGCTGGATGGTGGCGACGATGTCGCGCATGGGGCCGACGCGCGGACGCTCGATCTCACCGGCGAGGATCGCGCCGGGGGCCGAACCCGGGCCGGCCGCCGCACCGGTACCTCCGGCCGCCTGGAGGGATTCGTCCTCCAGGCCCGTCAGGTCCTCCGACACGCCCTTGCTCCACGGCGCCCAGCCGAACCGGCGGCGGACGGCCACGCCGCGCGGATCGGCGGCGCGGGCCTGGTAGAACGCCCGCGAGACCGGGGCCCGCCAGTCGATCACCAGGGGTGGGGACGCGGGGTGTTCGCTGATCCGGATGCGGCCGATGTGATAGCTCTGCCCGGCGTGATCGCCGGCGCCCGGCCCGAAGTCCAGGCGTCCGAAGAACAGCGGGCCGTCCGGAAGTTCGGCCAACTCCTTTGCCTGGCTGCGGAATTGGTAACCGAGGACTTCCGCGTCCGCCCCGGAGGCGGAGACGTCGGCGCCGGTGGCGACCCGTTCCTCGGCGCCGTCGATCATGCCCTTCAGGGCCGTACGGCAGCTGTCGTGGTAGGTCCGCTCTTCGCCGAGCGCGCGGCTCAGCTCATGGTCGAGAGGGTCGAGTGACGTCATTCCATCGAGAATAACGCAACCGAGTAACGTTTATTACCGAGATTCAGTTTGTGGGCGAGAGGAAGGTGAGCCCGTCCCGCAGCTGCCCGAACCCCAGCTCCGCCGCCGCCACCGCGTCCGGATACACCCCGTCGGCACTTTCGCCCGCCGCGATCCGCCGCCAGTTCTCCTCGGCGAGTACGCGCTGTACGGCGACGATCTGGCCGGCCGCGAGCCGCGCGGCGACCACCGGCGCCGCGACCACCGGCCCGCCCGGGCGGCGCGCCCTCGCCGACGCCCCTGTCAACGCGCTCGCCAGCACGGCCTCCGACCGGCCCTGATAGGCGTACGCCCGCGCGACCAGCGAGGGAGTCCCGTACAGCAGACCGTGGAAGGCGAGCACCCGTGGATCGTCGTTGAGCCCGGTCACCGGGTCCCGGCGGGCGAGCCCGTCCGCGAAGTGCCGGTGCAGCGCCTCCAGCGGCGCCCCCGCACCCGCACCCGCACCCGCGACCACCCGCGCCGCCTCGTCCTCGTGGTCGGCGAACCGGTGCAGGACCAGGTCCTCCTTGGCGGGGAAGTAGCGGAAGAGCGTCGGCTTCGAGACGTCGGCGGCAGCGGCGATCTCGGCCACCGACACCTTCTCGAAGCCTCTCTCCAGGAAGAGCGCGATCGCCGTCTCGGACAGCCGCTCGTACGTCTGCCGCTTCTTGCGCTCGCGCAGACCGTCCGCGGCACCCGCCGTCCCCGCCGCGCCCGTCGTCTCGTCCATGGGGATGAAGGGTACGCAGCACACCGAAGCCCGCATCTGAGCCCGCCCCAAATCCCCTTCCGGATAATCCGCCACGGACCGAATTGTTACGCTCGTGAGCATGACCGCCATGACACCCACCCGTACCGAACCGGACCTCTCCTACCTCCTCGACCACACCAGCCATGTCCTGCGCACCCGGATGTCGGCCGCGCTCGCCGAGATCGGGCTGACCGCGCGGATGCACTGCGTCCTGGTGCACGCCCTGGAGAAGGAGCGCACCCAGATCCAGCTCGCCGAGATCGGCGACATGGACAAGACCACGATGGTCGTCACCGTCGATGCCCTGGAGAAGGCCGGACTCGCCGAGCGCAAGCCGTCCAGCACGGACCGGCGCGCGCGGATCATCGCGGTCACGGAGGAGGGCGCGCGGCTCGCCGTGCGGAGCCAGGAGATCGTCGACGGCGTGCACCGGCAGGCGCTGTCAGCCTTCTCCGACGTCGAGCGCGAGACCTTCCTGCGCTTCATGAACGGGCTGGCCGAGGGGGAGTTGGCCGCTCCGTCCGAGACTCCGGGGACGGCGAGGCGGGCACGCCAGCGCGAGAAGTAGCCGTCGGCAGCACAGAAACCACCGAAGGCCAAGGAACTTCCGAGAGAGATAGTCTGCAACGGAACTATCCGTTAGAGTTCTTTCCTGTTGCCCCATCAAGGGCGATCCATCGACAGGAGAGACCCATGTCCGCAGACACAGGCGCAAACCCGGCACTCACCACCCCACCCCGGACCTCACGCCGCACCCGCGCACTCGCCCTCGGCGTCCTCGCCTCCGGCATGCTGATGATCGTCCTCGACGGCTCCATCGTCACCGTCGCGATGCCCGCCATCCAGGACGACCTGGGCTTCTCCCCCGCCGGTCTCAGCTGGGTCGTGAACGCCTACCTGATCGCCTTCGGCAGCCTGCTGCTCCTCGCGGGCCGGCTCGGCGACCTGCTGGGACGCAAGCGCATGTTCCTCGCGGGCACCGGTGTGTTCACCGCCGCCTCTCTCCTGGCGGGCGCCGCGACCTCCCCCGCCGTACTGATCGCGGCCCGCTTCCTGCAAGGCGTCGGCAGCGCGATGGCGGCGGCGGTCAGCCTCGGCATCCTCGTCACGCTGTTCACCGAGCACGGGGAACGGGCCAGGGCCATCGCCGTCTTCAGCTTCACCGGCGCGGCCGGGGCGTCCATCGGCCAGGTGGTGGGCGGGCTCCTCACCGACGCCCTGAGCTGGCACTGGATCTTCTTCATCAACCTGCCGATAGGGCTCGCCGCCCTCGCCCTCGCCGTCCGGGTACTGCCCGGCGACGTACTGCCCGCCGGCAGAGGTACGGGCAAGAGCACGGGCAGAGGCACGGGCAGAGGCCGCGGCCTCGCCGCCGGCGCCGACGTCATCGGCGCGCTGCTCATCACGGCCGGGCTGATGCTGGGCATCTACACGGTCGTCAAGGTCGAGCAGTACGACTGGGTCTCGGCCCACACCCTGGGTCTCGGCGCCGTCGCGCTCGCCCTGATCGGCGCGTTCGTCGCCCGCCAGGCGACCGCCGGGACCCCGCTCCTGCCGCTGCGGATCTTCCGTTCACGCAACGTCGTCGGGGCGAACGTCGTCCAGATGCTGATGGTCGCCGCGCTGTTCTCGTTCCAGATCATCCTGGCGCTGCACCTGCAGCGGGTGCTCGGCTACGACGCGGCCGAGACCGGCCTCGCGATGCTCCCGGCCGCGGTCGTCATCGGCGCCGTGTCGCTGGGGGTCTCCGCCCGCCTCAACGCCCGCTTCGGCGAGCGGAACGTCCTGCTGACCGGCCTCCTGCTGCTGATCACGCTCCTCGTACTGCTGAGCCGGGTGCCCGCGGACGCCGACTACGCGACCGATCTGCTGCCGCTGATGCTGCTGGCCGCCGGTTTCGGGCTCGCCCTGCCGGCGCTGACGTCGCTCGGGATGTCCGGCGCGGGGGAAGCGGACGCGGGGCTGGTGTCGGGGCTGTTCAACACGGCGCAGCAGATCGGTGGCGCGGTGGGTGTCGCCGTCCTGTCGACGCTGGCCGCCTCGCGGAGCGAGAGCCTGCTGGCGGACGGCGCGAGTGGGGCCGCGGCGCTGACCGGCGGCTACCACCTGGCCTTCGGTGTCGGGGCCGGACTGCTGGTCAGCGCGTTCGTGGTGGCGTTCGTGGTGCTCAGGCCTCGTACTCGGTGAGGTCGATGGAGTGGATGTTCAGCGCGAAGCCGTACTCCGGGTGCTTCGTCTCACGGTCGAGGACCAGGTCCAGCTTGCGCAGCACGTTCTCGGACTCGTCGTTGCCCATCCGGTTGACGGCGACGACCCGCTCCAGACCCCGGTCCTGGAGGGCGAACTCCAGCACGGCGTGGGCCGCCTCGGAGGCGTAACCCTGGCCCCAGAACTGGGCGCCGAGCCGCCAGCTGATCTCCACGTCGGGCAGCACCTCGGGCAGGTACTCGGGGACGGAGAGGCCGGCGAAGCCGATCATCTCTCCCGAGGCGAGCAGTTCGATCGCGAAGAGTCCGAAGCCCTCCTCGTCCCACTCCTCCTCCCAGCGCTCGATGTCCTCGGCCGTCTCGTCGAGGTCGCGGACCGAGCCGTCGCCGATCCAGCGCATGACCTGCGGGTCCGAGTTGATCTCGGCCATGGCGGCGAGGTCGTCGTCGGTCCAGCGGCGGAGGAGGAGGCGGGGCGTGCGGATCTCGGTCATGCGCCCCATCCTGTCAGGAGTTCAGGGATGCACGAGCGAGTAGTCGGCCGTACGCCACGCCGCACGGAAGCCGTCGTACGCACCCGGCGCACCTCCCTCGTCACCCGCGCCCCAGATCCGTACGGTGTCCGTCCCCCAGCCAGGCTCACCCGTCGCGGCGAAGTCCGCCCACGCCCGCACCATGCGGCGCGACAGCTCGTGGTCCTCGGCCGTCGGCGGGCCGCCGATGAGGAACGCGACCTCAGGGAGGTCGACGGTGCCGAAGGCGAACGGGACGTCGGCGCAATGCCAGGGGCGTACGACTCCGTCCGCCGTCACCGCTCCTTCTTCCGTCACGGCTCCCTCTTCCGTTACGACTCCGCCTGCCGTGCCGCGCTTCCTGGCGAAACGGGAGAGGTACGTCCTGCGGCCCGCGCCGGCGTGCCGCTCCGCGAGGCGGCTGCTGTACTCGCCGAAGGACATGTCGCCGTAGATCGCGAGGTACACGTCGAGCACCGGCGCGTCGGGCAGCAGCGCCCGATACGCCGGTACGAGATCGTCGGGCAGCCCGAAGTCCTTTGCGAACGTGGTCAGTTGACTCTCCGTCGTGATCTTCTTGCTGCTGCCGACCGCGTCCGGCAGCCAGTACTCCTCCGTCGTGTGGCAGACCAGCAGATCGACATCCGCGCGGTGCGCCGCACCGACGGCGAGGGGGTCGGCGGGCAGCAGGACCCCGTCGGCGACCGGACCGTAGAGCACCGGGTCGTAGTGGCGGGCGCCCGCCGACGGGTCGTCGCGGAAGGCGGCGACGACCCGGTCGGACGCGCGGACCAGGTCGGACGGCGACGCGGCCGTCAACCCGGCCGCCGTGGGCGGGACTTCGGCGGCCGCCGCGACGAGGCGTGTGGTGTCGGCGGCGAGTCGGGGCGAGTAGACCGGGCCGACCACGCTGTGGGCGATGGCGCGGTGGAACAGCCCGCGCGCCCGTTCCATCACCGTCAGACAGGCGATGGACGCCGCGCCCGACGACTGCCCGGCGACGGTGACGTTGGCGGGGTCGCCGCCGAAGGCCGCGATGTTGTCGCGTACCCACTCCAGGGCGGCGATCTGATCGAGCAGACCGCGGTTCGCCGGGAACTCGGAGCCGTCGGATGCCGGGATGTGGCCGAACCCCTCGAAGCCGAGCCGGTAGTTGAGGGTGACGACGACCAGTCCGGCGCGGACCAGCGCCGTACCGTCGAAGTCGGGCTGGGCGGACGAGCCGAAGGTGTAGGCGCCGCCGTGGATCCAGACGAGCACGGGCCGTTCACCGGCTGAGCTGCTCGTCCAGATGTTCAGGCTCAGCACGTCCTCGTCGCCGGGCGACCACGTCGGCGCGCCCGGCAGTTCGGCGGACTGCGGCGCGACCGGACCGAAGGCGACGCACTCCCGGATGCCCTGCCACGGGCGCGCGGGCCGGGGCGCCTTGAACCGGTCGGGGCCGAACGGCGGTGCGGCGTAAGGGATGCCGAGCACCGCGACGACGCCGGGGGCGGTTCTGCGGCCCCGTACCCGCCCGTTGACAGTCGAGAAGAGACTCACCCGGCCGTACTCCGTCCACCCACACCGCTGTCCCCGCCGCGCTCCCGCACCAGCAGGTCGATACCGTCCAGCATCCGTTCGAGTCCGAAGATGAACTCGTGGTCGGGGCTCTCCGGTTCGTCCGGGACGTCCATCACACCGGCCGCCAGCATCTCCGCGACGGACGGGTAGCGCGCCGGGTCGGCCAGCTTCTGCATCGTGCGCCCGTATCCGGCGAGTACGTCCTCCGCCGACCTGCCGCTCGCCGTCACGGCGGCGGCCAGGTCCGCCATCAGCGCCGCCTCGTTCCGCACATAGCCGTTGACCATCAGCATCACCGACAGCTTCTCGCCCCAGTCGAGCCGGGTCCCCTCCAGCGCGACCAGCCCCCACTCCCACCAGGCCACCATCCGGGGCGTGGCGGGCGGGCTGGAGACGGGGATACGGAGCGCCCACAGGTTCTCGTAGATGATCCGGCGCATCGCCCACGCCCAGTCCGCCATCGCCGTACGCCAGTCGGTGCCCGGTGCGGGCGGCGCCGGCGGGTCGCCGATGATCGCCTCCTGCATCAGCACGTACAGCTCGTCCTTGGCGGCCACGTACCGGTAGAGCGACATCGGGGAGACACCGAGCTTCTTGGCGACGCGGCCCATCGAGACGGCGGGCAGCCCCTCCGTGGCGGCGACGGTGACGGCCGTGTCGACGATCCGCGCCAGGCTGAGGCCGGGCTTGCGCCCCTTCGTCGGGCGCTCGCGCAGTCCCCAGGCGGCTTCGATGCTGGCAGGCAGCCCCGTACCGCCGTCGTCGCCGTCACTGCCGCCGCCGTTCTCGTCCGTCACGTCTCCGCCTTCCCCGCTCACACTCCCGCTTGACGCCATCCTAGTTATGCGTAACCCTTACACATCAAGCGTAAGGGTTACGCATAAATGTATCAACGACGCGCGACGGAGGAGCGACGCCCATGAGCCCACCCATGAGCCCGCCCATGCCCCCCAAGCAACGAGCGATCAGCGCCATCGGCCTGGAGAAGTCCTACGGGCGCGGCGACCAGCGGGTGAAGGTGCTCGACGGCATCGACCTGTCCGTCGAGCGCGGCACGGTCTTCTCCCTGCTCGGCCCGAACGGCGCGGGCAAGACGACCGCCGTACGGATCCTCGCCACGCTCGCCGACGCCGACGGCGGTACGGCGCGGGTGGCCGGTTACGACGTACGGACCCAGCGGCGCCAGGTGCGCCGGGCCGTCAGCCTGACCGGCCAGTTCGCGTCGGTCGACGAGAAGCAGACCGGCGAGGAGAACCTGCGCATGATGGCGCGCCTCGGCGGCCTGCCACGCGCGGCCGCGCGCCGCCGGGCCGCGGAGCTGCTGGAGCGGTTCGACCTCACGGCCGCGGGCCGGCGGCTCGTGGGCACGTACTCGGGCGGTATGCGGCGACGGCTCGACCTGGCCGCCGGGCTGGTCGGCAGGCCGGAGGTCATCTTCCTGGACGAGCCGACGACCGGGCTGGACCTGCGCAGCAGGCAAGAGCTGTGGCAGGTGGTGCGCGATCTGTCGGCGGAGGGCTCCACGGTCTTCCTCACCACCCAGTATCTGGAGGAGGCCGACCAGTTGTCGGACCGTATCGCCGTACTCGACGGCGGCCGGCTGGTCGCCGAGGGCACCGCGACGGAGCTGAAGGGCCGGGTCTCCGGGCACCGCCTCGACCTGGTGGCCGCCGACGCGGCGGCGTACGAGCGCCTCGCGCCGCTCGCCGTACAGCGGTCGCCCGACACACTGACGCTCGGCCTGCCGACGGACGGTACGGCGGCGCGCGTACGGGCGCTGCTGGACGAGATCGATCCGGAACGCCGGGACGTCGTCAGCTTCGCCGTGCACAGCGCGACGCTGGACGACGTGTTCATGGCCCTGACGGGCCGCGGGAAAACCATCGAGGAGCCGACCCGTGTCTGACGCCGCGACGATGTCCCCGGCGGGCCGGGCGCTGAACAACTCCCTTGTCATGACGGCGCGTTCGATCCGCCTCAGCACCCGCAACGTGGACGCGGTCTTCACCTCGCTGATGCTGCCGGTCATGCTGATGCTGATCTTCGTCTATCTCTTCGGCGGCGCGATCAGGACCGGTACGGGCGAGCCGTACGTCTCCTACGTCGTGCCCGGCGTCCTGCTGCTCTGCGCCGGTTTCGGCTCCTCCGGCACGGCGGTGAGCGTCAACGAGGACCTGAAGGGCGGCATCATCGACCGGCTGCGCTCCCTGGACGTCGGCGGCGCGTCGATCCTGGCCGGCCATGTCGCCGCGAGCACCGTCCGCAACGCCGTCTCGACGGTCCTGGTCCTCGGCGTGGCCCTCCTGATCGGCTTCCGCCCGTCCCCGACCCTCCCGGCCGCCCTGGCGGCGGCGGGCCTGCTGCTCGCCTTCATCGTGGCGATCTCCTGGCTGGCGGCGGTGGTGGGCCTGCTCACCAAGTCCCCCGAGGCGGCGGGCTCGTTCTCGTTCTTCATGATGTTCCTGACCTACCCGAGCAGCACGTTCGCCCCGATCGACACGATGCCGACCTGGATCCACGCCTTCGCCTACAACCAGCCGGTCACACCGGTGATCGAATCCCTCCGCGGCCTCCTCCTGGGCGAGCCGGTGGGCTCGGACCCATGGGTGGCGCTGGCGTGGTGCGCGGGGATTCTGCTGGGGGCGCTGGGGCTGTCGGGGCGGCTGTTTAGGAGACGGACGGCGTGAGACTCAGCCGCCGGCCCCGATCAGGTCACCGCCGGGCAGCGCCCGCGCGAGATACGGATGGGCGAGATGCCTGGCCCGCAGCCCCAGCGAGGCGGTGGCCCCGGAGAGCGTCAGGGAGTACGAGTCGACCGCCCTGCGCACGTTGGGCGCGTCGAGGCTCACGCCGGTGAGCAGCCGGTCCAGGTCGATGTAGGCGGAGCGGACGATCTCCATCCAGCGGTAGAACCGCCAGTCCTCCTCCCAGCCCTTGGTGTACGAGGAGTCCAGCTTTCTGTGCCACCGGCGGAACATCCGCTCTCTGATCTGCGGGCTGTGCGGGGTCAGATGGAGATGCCGGACGAGGTCGTAGAGAGGATCGCCGACCATCGCCATCTCCCAGTCGATGATCGTCAGGCTGTCGTGTGTCTCGTTCCTGATGAGATTCCAGGGGTTGAGGTCACCGTGCAGCAGCGCGGGGGTCCGATGGAGGACACACCTCCGCCCCAGAAGAAGCTCCCGCAGCCGGTCCGCGTTGGGCAGCCCGAGCACGGCTGCCAGCCGGAGCGACTCCCTGGGCAGGTCGGCGACCATCTCGATGAGCCGACTGCTGAGCCACTGGTAGAAGTCGTCGTACACGGCGTCGGGATCGACGGTCTCCGTCGCCACCCCGGTGAGTGCGCACAACTGGTCGACCAGATCGTCCGCCTCGCGCAGACTGAGCCCGTTGACGGGATGCTCGGCCGGATGTGTACCTCCGACCGCCCCGACGTAGGAATGGATGACGAACTGGTCGTTGAAGTTGCTGATGCCACGCGCCAGGACCTCCGGAGCGCGCACGCTGGGCCGCACGGGTTTCAGCGCGTGGAGTACAAGGTGCTCGTCGAGGAAGCGGCGCTCCCGGCGATTGCTGTCGTCGAGCCTGCGCCGTACGACCACGGTCCCACCGTCCCGGCCGGCCCTGACAACGGTGTTGAGGTGCCCGGTGCCCTTGAAAACCTGCTCGGCCCCTGCCGTCCCCTCCGCCGCCAGCGCCTGTGAGACTGCTTCCAGGGGGTAGCCGCTCCACCGATGGACCTCCTCGTCGGCCACCCAGGGCACGCCGCCGACGGGATACAGCACCCGGGCCGCCCGGCC
This sequence comes from Streptomyces sp. NPDC057307, assembly GCF_042667665.1. Taxonomy (NCBI): domain Bacteria; kingdom Bacillati; phylum Actinomycetota; class Actinomycetes; order Kitasatosporales; family Streptomycetaceae; genus Streptomyces; species Streptomyces sp. NPDC057307. The sequence continues at coordinate 55,382 of NZ_JBHUZM010000005.1, forward strand.
CGGCTGCGCCGTGTGCCAGCGGTAGAGGGCCTTGCTGATCTCCGTGGCCCCCACGACGCCGCTGAGCCTCAGCGGGCCACGCGCCAGTTCGAGCGCCGCCTGCACCGCTTCGGTGGCTCGCTCAAGACCGACGGGCTCGGCGGCGACACCCAGCGACTGGGCCGCACGCATCACATCCGGATAGACGGACTGGGCGCGCTCGAAATCCACGTAGTGCTGAAGGTCCGTCTCCAGACCGTTCACAGCCTCCGGGCGCGTGTCACGCATCGCCAGCGACCACGCTTCCTTGACGTCGTCCCACTGATGCTCCGGATAGCGCATTCGCACAAGGTGGGTGGCGAGGTCGTGCAGCGGATCCCCGTAGGACGCCAGCTCCCAGTCGACGCAGATCAACGGCGCCTTGGGCTTGAAGTAGGAGAGGATCACATTGTCGCGGTGCAGATCCGTGTGCAGGAGGCTGAACGGCCTCGCGAACATCGCGGGGATTCGCTCGGCGAAACCGCCCAGGGCTCCCTCGGGCACACCGAGAGCCGCGAACAGACCGCCGAAGACGGCCCGGTTGGGCCACCGGACCTGCTGGTCCGTCAGCACCGCGAGGGTCCGCAGAAAGGAACGAGTCGCGCCGTCCCGCGGCCAGAAGGCGGGCAGCTCCGGCAGATGTGCCCTGCGGACGGCCGCCAACTCGGCCAGCATGCCCGCCAACGCCTGGAGCAGTCGGGCGTCGAGAGGCCTGCCGTCGGAGCAGATGGTGGAGAGCGGAACACCCTCCACATAGCTGTGTACGGCGAACTCGTCCATCCTGACGAGGCATTCGGGGACGTACTTCAACCGGCCCTTGATCGAGCCGAGGATCGCGGACTCGTCCAGCCAGGTCCGCAGCACCACCGGCAGCACATCCGGATGCCTGCGCCGCAGCATGACCTGCGCTCCGGGCTCCAGATTCAGTGGAGCCGCCAGCCTCTCGGGCGGCGCGACCAGATAGTTCTCGTTGTGATGGCCTCGCTGTCGGACACCCTTTTCCAGGGCGTACCGCACGAAGTTGTTGTACGGATCCAACCGCGCGTTTTCGGACACCTATGCTCTGCACCTCACGGGGGACTGCCCACTGAGACGGTGCTGGGTGAATGACCGACAGCCGGTGGGATGCACATCCTAACCACCAACCCACTGATCACATGCGTCACTTGGATCAGAACACAACCAACCAGGCGAGCGATTACTCCAGTCGTGTCGACGGTGACTGTACAGATGAATCCTCGCCAAGTATTGCCCAGTGCTTGTCGAACCACGTTTGCGCGGAATCAACAAAAAGCGACCCCTGGGATTCCTCCTGGTCTTTCACGTAGTGGAAGAGCGTCGCGCCGAGTCCCAGAACGTCGAGGGCCTCGACCTCCTCGCCGTCGTCGAGTCGCATCGCCCGTTCCGTCAGCACATACAGGCCGTGCAGCGCCTGGGTCTCGTTGAGCAGGTAGAGCTTGAAGGTGGGCGTGAAGGGCACCGTCCTGACCTGGACGTCCACCGCGTTCACCAGATTCTCCGTCTGGAGATCCTCCAGGGCGGCCCGCAGGGAGTCCGTATGCAGTCGGGTGATGCGGCGCAGCCGGGCGAGGGGTCTCACGTCCTCCGTGTTGTTCTTGTCCCTCAGCCGGGGGTAGGCGAGCGTGCTGCTCTGCGCCGGCAGGAGCAGCCTCACCGAGATGCTCTTCGGGTGAATCTCCTCGTTCCGTACCCGTTCCGCCTGGAGCCGGATGTGCGTGTGCAGTGATTCGGAGGTGAGCGTGGCCACGTCCAGCGTGACGTCCTGAGCCTCGAACGCCTCCGCGATGAAGGGTCCGAGCGCCGGACGGCCGCTGTGCGTGGGCAGCGCGGAGCTGGTGTGTACGTGCTGCCGCTCCTCGGTCTGCGCACTGAGCACCCGGGATCCGATGCCCTGTCTCGACTCGATCACTCCGTCCGCGATCAGCACGCGCAGCGCCCGCTGGACGGTGTCACGCGAGACACCGAACTGCACCACCAGTTGACGCTGGGTCGGCAGATAGTGGCCCACGGGATGTATCCCGTCGCCGATCTCCGCCCGCAGCGCATCGGCGATGCGCTGGAACTCCCAGCCCTCACTGCCTTCGAACCGGCCAGCTTCCATGACCCGACCGTACAACTCCGGACCGGTTGGCACCCAGACTTTCAGCCAACCCACCACTGGAAAGCCCTAAGCCGTTAACCGATCAGTCAAAGAGGGGACCAATAAGGCAACTTGACCGACCTGATCGCCAGTTGACTGGCCAGCAGGTTCGAATGAAGGAGGGGTCAGCCATGTCGCTACTCTCCCTGCGCCTGGCCGACCACGTCCAGCACCTGCCCCATCGACGAGACGATGGTGGTCGCGCCCGCGCTCAGCAGCAGTTGGCGCTTCCGCTCGTTGCGCGCGTAGCCGACGAAGGCGACGCCCGCCTTCCGGGCCGCGATGCAGTCCGCGGAGGTATCCCCGATCATCAGTGCTCGCTCCGCGACGACCCCCGTGGAGTCGAGGGCCCGCAGCAGACAGTCCGGATCCGGCTTGAGCCTGAGCAGATCCCGCGTACGGCCGTGGATGTGTTGCCCGAAGCGGTCGGCCAGTCCACGAGCAGTCAGGTAACGCTCCACCACGGAGGCCGAGTTGTTGGTCGTGATGGCCAGCGCGAAGTCGCGCGCCCGAAGGCCCCGTATCAGCTCGTCCGCGGCCGGGGTGGCCTCCGCCGTCTCCGTGGCAAGCAGCTCATGCCTGGTGAGTTCGGCCTCCAACTCGGCGAGGAACCCACTGCCCGGAGCGGTGAGGGCGACCGCGCGCAGCACCGCGTGGGGGTCGCCCGAGCGGGCCTCCTCCTCGGTCAGCAAGCCTTCCCGTCCTTGCCGGCGGAGCCAGTCCACCAGATCGGCGGCCACACCGTCGGCGGGATACCCGGCGAACAGCCGGCAGACGGGGCCGTCGAAGTCGAAAAGCACGCATGTTGCCGAATCGAAGAGTTCGCGCAGGTCAGCCACATCGTTCCGTCCGTCGAGAACAAGTCAGTAACTACGCGGGAAAGGACCGGCACTTTCCCCTTCCTGTACGGGACGTCATTCGTACCCACCAGCTGTTCGAGCGGCCGCTCCTCCGAGGGGCGGTCCTGGGCGTCGGCGGAAACACACAAGAACGCTACCGCGTGGCTGCCGAATACGGCCCCAACAGCCCCCGGGCCCCCTTGTCTTGCCGACAACCACGGCCAACTCCACACACCGAAGCGCCGCCGGCCGGGAAACGGCCGGCGTCAGCCCAGGTTGAGGTCGGTGGCGATGGTTGTCCACAGCGCGTCGAACCAGGCCTGCGACTGCACCACGAACGCGTGGTCCCGATGAGGCTGCCGGGCGTCCGCCCCGAACGAGAAGAGCGGCGACTCGCCCCCCAGCGCGTCGTACATCGCGACCGGCTGCCGGTTGATCTGCTCTTCACGCTCCGTCACGCGGTAGTACGCGAACAGCGCCTCCGTGCCGTTGAGGAGATACAGCTTCACCGGCGGCGTGAAGGGCAGCGCCTTGAACTGCACGTCCACGTCGATGCCGTGCGCCGCGCCCAGCCCCCGCAGATGGTCGCTGAGGACGGTCCCGTGCGCGTTGCGCATCCTGAGCCAGCGACGGTGGACGGGATCGGCCTCCTCGGGACTGCTGATCATTCGGGGAAAGGCCAGATCGATGTCCCGGTTGGGCATCAGCACGCGCACCGTGACGGTGGCGGGCATGGATTCCCGGGTGTGGACGAGCCTGCGCTGCTCGCCGAGGGCCGCACTCAGGGACTCCGCCGTGAGGCAGAGGGCATCTATCCGCACGTCGGCGGCGCCGAAGGCCGCGCTGATCCGGGGTCCCAGCGCGACCATCGTCTCCCGGGGGGTGCCGTCCGCCGCCTCCGTACGGGCGGAGCGGTCGGCGACGCGGGCCGGGGAACCTCGGGTGACCTCGGTGAGCAGCCCCTCCTGCTGGAGGATCTTCAGGGCCTGCCGGACCACACTGCGCTGCACCTCGAACTCCACGACCAGGGCGGCCTGCGTCGGCATGGCCTCGCCGACTCCGAGTTCGCCGGACTCGATCCGCGCACGGAGAACCTTCGCCACGGCGTCCGACGTGGGCTTCTCCGTGCCGTTCAGTGCACTGCGTTCAGGGTTCACACAAGAACGTTACAACTTATGGCCATCTCGCGTCAGGCACAACGGAGTTGGTTATTCTCTCCATTTCTTGGGAACAACTTCAGTAGTTGGTAACCAAGCTGATGAACTTGGCGGAATTACTCGCTCCACTCGTCGCACGCACTCGTATCCGCACCCGGCCCCGTCCGCCGTCGTACGGGCTCGCCCCACGCGCTTCCAGTCGCGTCCCTCACGCTTCGTGCCACGCCTCGCACAACTCTGAGTCACCACTCTGCCTGGAGGGGCCGTCATGCCTGTCTTCACCTTCGTACTGGAGCAAGCCGTCCAGCTGAAATACGGCGTCTTAGGGGCGGGAGCCTTCCTCATGCTCACCGGCGGCATCAGGTTCAGGAACTCGACCTGCGCCGGCATCGGCGCCGTCGTGCTGGCCCTGTTGGTCATGCAGCCGGGAATGGGCTGATCCCTCGGAACACGCCTCGGCCCGCCGCCCGTCAGAACCCGTCCGGGCACCAAGGCCGTCGCGACGTGCGGAACAGCGTGTCCGTCCGGGAGGCCGCTCCCGGCTTCTCCTCCGTCACCGTGCCCAGCGCCGACAGCCGTACCGCCGACTCGTCGCCCAGGTACAGCGCCCCCAACTCCCGCACGTCCAGCGTCAGATCGGCCGACTCGGTCGTCGGTACGCAGGTCGTGCCCGACGGGGACGTGTCCAGGCGGTAGCGGCCCGAGGCCAGGGACGAGCGGTCGTGGACGGCCAGGACCAGGGTGCCGGCGGCCGCGTACGTGCGGGACTCCAGCGCGCGTACGGTGTCGAGGATCCGCACCCACAGGTAGTCCGCCTGCGTGACGATCCTCGCCGCGCGCGGGTCAGGGAGGAAGAGCGGCAGCAGGTCGTCGGGGGCCCGGTAGCCGGTGCGGACCGTGGTGATCCAGTCGATCGAGCAGACGTAACGCCACAGCGCCCGCTCCGCCGCCGTCGTCACGGCGATCGCGTCGAGCACCGTCGCCGTGTTCAGCGGCTGCTTGGCGTCGCCCCACACCTCGTCCGCCCGGTACGTCAGCAGGCCCTCGACCTCGCCCGACGCCGAGCGGTACACCGCGTAGAACGGTTCGCTCCAGGATGCGCCGTGCGAGGTGGCCAGGCCCGTGTGGACCCGCCACCAGCGCTCGTTGCGGCTGATCACGCCGTGCCGGAGGGAGCGCAGCCGGTCGTGCAGTTCGGGGCCCAGTTTCCGTACGTCCTCGCCGTCGACCAGGTCCACCCGGCCCCCGTCCTCCGGCCGGCCGGACGCGCGCGGGTCGAGGCCCGCGCGGGGCACGTCGATCGACCAGTCGGTGATCCAGGCGGCCGGGCCGAAGCCGTACCGCCCGTAAATCGGGTACTCCGCCGCGATCAGCGTGGACACGACGTCGCCGCGCTCCTTCGCCTCCGCCAGATCGTCGTTGATCATGCGGCTGAGCAGCCCGCGGCGGCGGTGCGTGGCCGAGACCGTGACGTTGGAGATCGCACTGGCCGGCAGCGGGGCGCCGCCGACGGCGGTCAGTTCCTGCGGGAAGGTGCGGTACGTCGCCACGCAGCGGCCCTCGTCGAACGCGCCCCGCATACGGCGCACGTCCATGTACGCCCGGCGGTCCTCGACATCCTCCTCGCTCACCGCGGGCGACCTGAGGAAGCCGGTGTTCAGGGCGCGGAGCCAGGCGGGCAGATCGGAATCGCTGATCACTCGGACGTCGATGGCCATGCTCGTACGCTAAACACAGGCGGGGTGGAAAGTCCTGCGGATTTCCCCCGGTCCGGCGAGGACGAGGCCAACCGGGCGAGGACGAGGCCAACCGGGCGGCGGCGGTGACGACGCCTGCGGTCAGAACGCCGCGCGGACCTCGCCCACCTCCGCGGCGCCCCCCAGCAGCGGCGCCCGGCCGATCCGCTTCAGCACCGGCCCCTCGACCCCCAGCAGCCCCAACGCCCGCGCCAGCACCGGCCCCAGCGCGCGCATGCCGCCGTCGTCCACCTTGAACGCCAGCGCGCGGCCGTCCGCCAGCGCCACCGCCTGCACGGCTTCCGCGCCCATCTTCGACAGCGCGCCGGGCACCTCGCGCATCAGCCAGGTGTCGGCCCTGCGCGTGCCGGCCACGTACTCCGGGTGCGCGCGCATCGCGTCCGCGACCCGGCGCTCCGCCGTGCCCGGCTCGGCGAGTACGAAGTGGCGGAAGGCGCGGGCGAGTCCGGTGAGGCTGATGGCCATCAGCGGGGCGCCACAGCCGTCCGTACCGACCGCCGCGACCCGCTCCCCCGAGGTCTCCTCGACCACGTCGGCGACGAGCCGCTGCAGCGGATGGGACGGCTCCAGATACGTGGCGAGCGGCCAGTCGTTGCGTACGCAGGCCGCCAGCATCGCCGCGTGCTTGCCCGAGCAGTTCATCGTGACCCGGTCCCTGACCCGCCCCGCCGCCAGATACGCCTCGGCCTCGACCGGGTCCAGCGGCAGATCGGCGGGGTTCAGCAGATCGTCCGCGGTCAGTCCCGACTCGGAGAGCATCTTCTGTACGAGATCGAGGTGGAAGTCCTCGCCGGAATGGCTGGCCGCCGCCAACGCCAGCCGCTTACCGGCCAGTTCGGCCCCGGCGCGCAGCACGGCGGCCGCCTGGAGGGGCTTGTTGCTGGAGCGCGGGAAGACAGGGGCGGCCACATCGCCCAGCGCCAACTCCACGCTGCCGTCGGCCGCGAGGAGCACCAGCGAGCCGCGGTGCCTGCCCTCCACGAAGCCGGACCGCACGACCTCCGCGAGGACGGGGCCGGGGACGGGAGCCGGGACGAGGCCGGGGCCCGAGCCGGGGCCGGGGACTTCGGGCGGCTGTACGGCGCTGGTCCTGCGAGTCGTCATCATCGGCCTTCCGGGCGGGGACCGCTCCGGAAGGCAGTCACGGCATTACGTGAGCAGGTCGTCTACTTGGGCTTCGCCTTCACGGTACCTGCGCGCGATCTCCGCGCTGCACTCGTCCGCCGTCCGCTGGAGGAGGTGCCGCCGTTGCGAAACCTGCTGCTCATGACGGACCAGCCGCCCCATCGCGGCCCTCAACTCCTCGTCCGTACGGGCCGCGAGGTCCGACAGCTCCACCTCGGCGAGCGCTTCGGCGGCCAGCAGTCGGAACTCCTCGTTCCGTGGTGTGGAAAGAGTCACATGCCGGGCCGACGACCGGTGGAGGGACGGAGTGTCCGCCAGGATCTCGGACAGCCGGTCCACGACCGGCGTCTCGGGCGCCGCCCGGCGCGCCAGTTCGGCCCGCAGGATGTCGATACGGCCCTGGAGCAGCCGGCGCAGATAGCTGAGGTCGGCCTCGTCGCGCGTCGCGTCCCGCCGTACGGCGCGCAACTCGGGCAGCCGCAGGGCGTTCTCACCGCCCGGCGCCCGCTGTGCGGGGGGCCGGACCGTCGCCGCACCGGCACCGCCAACGGCACCAGCACCGCCACCGGCACCCCTGCCGGACGCCGTACTGCCGATGATCGGTACAGGACCGGGCGACTGCCCGGCACCAGATGTGCTCATACGCGCTTACTTCCCCTCAGTCCGCCTGCGTGCATCGTGCCACTCCTGCACGTGCACCTGCAGGCGATCTGCACCCGTTCGGCCCTGGATGGGCGTAGGTCGGTACCTGGATAGGTTGGTCCGTATGCGAGCAGTGGTGCAGAGAGTCGACGGCGCGAGCGTCGCCGTGGTGACGGAGTCGGGGACCGAGACGGTCGGCGAGATCGTGGGCGAGGGGCTGTGTGTGCTGGTGGGAGTCACCCACGAGGACACGAAGGAGAAGGCGGCCCAACTGGCCCGCAAACTCTGGACCCTGCGGATCCTCGTGGGCGAGAAGTCCTGTTCGGAGGTGAACGCCCCGCTCCTGGTGATTTCGCAGTTCACTCTCTACGGGGACGCGCGCAAGGGCCGCCGCCCGACCTGGAACGCGGCGGCGCCGGGGGCGGAGGCCGAACCGCTGGTCGAGGAGGTCGTGGCGCGGCTGCGTGAACTGGGGGCGACCGTCGAGACGGGCCGGTTCGGAGCGGACATGCGCGTCTCGCTCACGAACCACGGCCCGTTCACGGTGCAGTTGGAGATGTAGTGGGAGATGCGGGCCAAGGCTGGAGGGAGCGCGCGCTCAGGCCTGGACGACCACTTCCTGCGCCGCCGCCGTGTTCCCCGCCATCAGCGGCGCGTCCAGCGGCACATTGCGCTTGACCAGGGCCAGCGCGATCGGCCCCAGCTCGTGGTGGCGGGCCGACGTCGTGATGAAGCCGAGCTGGCGGCCCTCCTCGCCGTCGGCGGCCAGCCGTACGGGCGTCCCGTGCCCCGGCAGCAGCACCTCGCTGCCGTCCAGGTGCAGGAAGACCAGCCGCCGCGGCGGCTTCCCCAGGTTGTGGACGCGCGCCACCGTCTCCTGGCCCCGGTAGCAGCCCTTCTCCAGATGCACGGCGGTGCCGATCCAGCCCAGCTCGTGCGGGATGGTCCGGTGGTCGGTCTCGAAGCCGAGGCGCGGGCGGTGGCCCTCGATCCGCAGGGCCTCGTACGCGAGGATCCCGGCCGGCGGGCCGTTCTCGCGGGCGTACGACTCCAGGTCGGCGCGCGGCAGGAACAGGTCACGGCCGTACGACGTCTCCCGTACGACGACCCCGTCCGGCGCCTCGGCGATGGACCCGGCCGGGACGTGGACGACGGCGAAGTCGTCCGTGCGGTCGGCGACGTCCACCCGGTAGAAGAACTTCATCGACTCCAGGTAGGCGATCAGCGCCTCCTGCGTGCCCGGCTCGACGTGCATCCACACCGTCTCGCCGTCGTCGACGAGATACAGCGCGTGCTCGATGTGGCCGTTCGCGGAGAGGATCAGCGCCTCGGTGGCCTGCCCGGCGGGCAGCGCGCTGACGTGCTGGGTGAGCAGCAGATGGAGCCAGCTCAGCCGGTCGTCGCCGGTGACGGTGACGACGCCGTGGTGCGAGAGGTCCACCAGGCCCTTGCCGTCGGCGAGCGCCCGTTGCTCGGGGAACAGATCGCCGTAGTGCGCGGCGACACCTTCGTCCTGTCCTTCGGCGGCCACGGCACCGGGCAGGGAGAGGAGCGGGCTGGTCGTTGACTGTCGCTGCATGACGACAAGCGTACGACTCGGTCAGGAGTCCCCGCTTTGCCAGTCGTCCTAAGAGGCGTCCTAAGAGGCGTCCTAAGAGGCGTCCTACAAGGCGCCGCTCACGAGTCGCCGCCGCTCACGACTCGTCTCCTACGACTCGTCGCCCGCCGAAACGGCGGCGGTGCAGTTCTCGCATCTGCCGAAGATCGCGAAGTGCTTCATGTCCGTCGTGAAGCCGAACGTGTCGCGCAGCTTGTCCGTGAAGTCGGTGGCGACCGAGACGTCCGCCTCGATGACGTTCGTGCAGTCGCGGCAGACCAGATGGATGTGGTGGTGCCGGTCCGCCAGGTGGTAGGTCGGCGCCCCGTGGCCCAGATGCGCGTGGGAGACGAGGCCCAGCTCCTCCAGCAGCTCCAGCGTCCGGTAGACGGTGGAGATGTTCACGCCGGACGCCGTCCTGCGTACTTCGACCAGGATGTCGTCCGGCGTCGCGTGCTCCAGGGTGTCGACGGCTTCGAGGACAAGCTGGCGCTGCGGGGTCAGGCGGTAGCCGCGCTGCCTCAGGTCACTCTTCCAGTCGGTGCTCACCACGCGCCCAGTGTAGGCAGGGCGGCCCGGATCGGCGTGCGAAGGACGGGAGGAGCGGGAGGAAGGCCCTCCCCGTGCGGCCTCTACTTGAAGAAGGCGATGCCGTCGTCCGGCAGATCCCCGAGGTCCTTCGCCCAGGCCGCGACCTGCTCCGGCGAGACGATCTTCTTCAGATGCGCCGACATGTACGCGCGCAGCGGGACCTCGGGGGTGGACTTCTCGCCGACCCACATCAGATCGCTGTTGACGTAGCCGTAGAGCCGCTTGCCGCCGCTGTACGGGTCGGCCGACGCCGTACGCGCGACCGCGTCCGTGACGAGGTCGATCTGCGGCTTCTGGTCGGCCAGCTCCCCATACCAGATCTCCACGATGCCCTGGTCACGCACCATGACGACCTCGACCTTGCGGTCCTTGTCGATGCGCCAGAAGCCGGACTCGGACTCGATGGGGCGGAGCTTGTTGCCCTCGGCGTCGAGCGCCCAGGTGTGCGAGGCGTACTCGATGAAGTCCCGGCCGTCGTGGCTGAAGGAGACTTCCTGGCCGAAGTTGGCCTTCTCCTCGCCGGGGAAGTCGAAGACACCCACGCCCTCCCAGTCACCGAGGAGGAAGGCGAGCGGGACAAGGTCCGGGTTGAGGTCGGACGGGATCTCGATCATGAGCGGCTCAGGCGATCTGTAGAGAGGGGCGATACCGGGCGGGAGGGGGCGGGATCAGTTCTGGCCCTGGTAGAGCTTCTTCACGGCCAGCACGGTGAACGCCAGGATCGCCACCGCGATCAAGGCGAGCAGGGCGGAGAAGAAGTTCTCAAGCACGGGGTGCTCCTCGAAGAGTGTCAGGGCGGTTGTGGCGTTGATGGCCGGTCCCCAGCCTAATGGGTGGGGACCGGCCACTCTCCGCAGCCCTCGGCCGTCAGCCGAGCAGCTGGTTCTGGAGGATCACCGTCTGGTGGAAGGGGACGCGGGGCGCGGAGCCCTTACGGGACTGGACGATCAGCGCGAGCGTGTCACCGGCGCTGATGTACGCGTGCCGGACATGCACCGGGCCGCGCGGCGCGACCTCGTCGTAGACGTACGACTCCGTCCCGGCCGCACCGCCGTAGGGGAACGTCTTGTCGCCGGACGACAGTTTCTCGACGTCCGTCACCTTCTGCGACGCGTCCGTGGCCCCCTGGAGATGGGTGCCGAAGAAATTCTGCGCGGTCGCCATGGAGTGGAAACGCAGCAGGTAGACACGGGTGGACGTGCCGTCGTCCGGCATGGTCCAGCCGCGCGCCGCGATGTGGCGCAGGCCGTTGTCCCCGAGGTCGGCGGCCATCGTGGGCCGGACGGACTCGCCGTACTCCTGGAGGAAGCGGCTGACCGGCACCCGGCTGTCCTTGCCCGCGAGCGACGGGTCGGGGCTGCTCCCCTCGGGTGCGGGCAGCAGCAGCCGCTCCAGGTCCGCGTAGTGGATCTGGCCCGTGTTGGCGGGGGCGAACGGGGCCGGGGCGCCGGCCGGCAGGGGCGGCTTGGCGAGCCGGGGGTACGTCCAGCGGCCGTCGCTCTCGGTGGCGAGGGTGGGGACGTCGGTGCGGTCCAGGTCGGTCACGGCGTACGCGACGGTCGAGCCGAGCGCGCCGAAGACGACCACGGCGGCGGTCCAGCGCAGGGCGGCGCGCAGCGCGGTGCCACGGCGGCGCGGGGCGGGGGTGGGAGCGGGGGCGTTCGCATCGGGGCTCGCGTCGGCGTTCGCGTCCGCCGGCGCGACGCTCTCTTCGGCGGGCGAGAGGGCGGTGGTGGGCCGGTCGCTCACACGGACTCCCCGGGGGATACGACCTGGTGGAGCTGGGCGGCGAACACGCGTGCGATCTCCTTGGTGTCCAGTTTCTCGGAGCCGTAGGCATACGCGGTGACCACCACGTCGTGCGTGTACGCGCTGCACAGCATGGCGTCCAGCTCCCGGCCTTCGGTGTCCGGCATCAGGTAGCAGTCCGCGTCGGCGTTCGCCTTGACCGGTGGGCCCTTGCGGACGCCGCCGAGCGCGGAATCGACGTCCTCCCGGAACCGGGAGAGCGCGCTGTCGGCCCCGGCCTTCTTGACCTGCGCGAGGTGCAGCTCCACGACAAGCCGGTCGTCGGCCCGGTAGTAGCTGCGCCGCGCGCCTCCCGTGAACGTCAGCTCCTCCAGGGCCGCGGCGATCTCTTCACGCTGATAGCCGTGGAGGCCACGCGCGACGTCGCGGGCGTGTTCGGCGGTGCGCCCGGCGTCCAGCACGTTGTCGTTGCCGAGCGATCCGATGTCCGGCCCCGGCAGATAGCCGTCCGGCACCGGCAGGAGCTTGGCGCCGACGCCGCCGAGCAGGAGGGGTTCCTCGGCCTGCTGCTTCGGGCTCGCCTCCGCCCAGGCGCGGGTGGGCGGCGCGGTGCGGTCGGCCTCGCCGATCTTGCCGGCGGCCCAGACACCGCCACCGACGACGGCGAGGGCGAGCACGGCCGTGACACCGGCGACGACGCCTCTCGGGAGGCGGCGGCGCGGTGCGGCGGAGCCGATGACGTCATCGGTCGGTGCTCCTGACGGTCGCGGCTCGTTCACAGAAGCTCCAACTGCCGCTCGGCGAGCGCTTCGAAGGCCCTCTTCGAGACGGGTCCCGCGTTGTTGTCGTAATGGATTTCCATGAGGATGTCCCCTCGGAAGGCGACGGCGCGCGCCTGGTACGGGGCGGTGTTCGGCCGCGGGTCCGGCTCGACGAACAACCAGATCCGGCCGTTCGTACTGCCCGGGACGGCCGAGCCCTCGCTGCCCGCCCGATCGTCGCCCAGATACTCCTGCTGCCGCCTGCCCGCGAACTCGGCGGCCTCCAGGTTCTTGTCGTCACGGAACTGGACGAGCGTGACCGTCACGTAGCTCGCGTCCCCGTCCCCCTCCGACCAGGCGACGCTCGCGGCACGGCGGAAGTCGCTGTCGACCATGATCTCGAACACCTCGCCGGGCCGCTCGAACCCGGCCGCGTAGTCGGGGAGATCGAGCAGGCCGGCCTTCTTCTCGGTCCGCGCGCCCTTCGGCTTCTTCACCAGCAGGTCGCGCAGATCGCCGTCGGTCTTGTCCCACCGGTGCGCGGACAGCGACCGCGCCGTGGTCTTCCCGTCGGCCGGGATCGGCGCGGGCGTACGGAGGTCGGCCTGGGCCAGCGGCGGCAGTGGCGTGGGTCCACGCTGGTACTGGACCGCGTACCCGGTGACGGCTCCGGCGAGTACGCCGAGCACGGCGGCTCCCGCGATCAGAGCCGTGGTGCGCCGCCCCCGGCGCGGGCGCGGCGTCCCGTACAGGTCAGGGCTCGTTCCCTGATCGGGCACGGTTTCGGGCGATTCCAAGAGGTCCCCCCACAGGACTGAGGCGCGGATTCCGAATGCCCGCGCAACCAACAGACCTGCCGCGCGCCAACGGGGTTGTACAGGCGCGCATTACAGTTCGGATCATGGCGAAGAAGCTCGTGATCAAGGTAACCGCCGGCGCCGACGCCCCCGAGCGCTGTTCGCAGGCTTTCACCGTGGCGGCGGTCGCCGTGGCGAGTGGGGTGGAGGTGTCCCTCTGGCTGACCGGCGAGTCGGCGTGGTTCGCCCTGCCGGGCCGGGCCGCCGCGTTCGAACTGCCGCACGCCGCGCCGCTGCCGGACCTGATCGAGTCGATCCAGTCGGCGGGCCGGATCACTCTCTGTACGCAGTGCGCGGCGCGCCGGGACATCGCGGAGAAGGATGTGCTGGAGGGCGTACGGATCGCGGGTGCCCAGGTCTTCGTCAGCGAGGCGATGGCGGACGACGCGCAGGCGCTCGTCTACTGAGCCCGCGCCGGCGTCGCGTCAGCGCGTCGCGGGGTCGCGGGCCCGCCCGAAATCCGGTCGCCGCGCGCCCGCCCCGCCTCCTACCGTCACCGCATGACGGCACACGAGCCTTCCCCTTTCGGGCCGGTCCTCGACACCCGCCCGCTGTTCCCGCGCGAACGGCACGCGCTGCTCGAACTGCTCCGGTCGCTGGAACCCGCCGACTGGACGGCGCCCACGGTCTGCCCCGGCTGGGACGTGCACGACATCGCCGGGCATCTCCTCAACGACTACCTGCGCCGTATCTCGGGCGGCCGTGACGGCCACCGCGGCGCCGTGTTCGAGAACGACGAGACGCTGCCGGCCTATCTGACCCGGGTCAACGGCGTCTTCGCGGAGGCCACCCGCCAGCTCAGCCCCCGCGTCCTGACGGACCTGCTGTCCCACCTCGGCCCCCAGCTCGACGCGCTGTGGGCGACGGTCCCGCTCGACGGCCCGGCGGGGATCGACGTCTCGTGGGCCGGCACCGACGAGCCGAGCCCGGCCTGGCTGGACATCGCCCGCGAGTACACGGAGTTCTGGGTCCACCAGCAGCAGATCCGCGACGCGGTGGCCCGCCCCGGCGCGGCCGGACCGGAGCTGCTCCGCCCCGTGCTCGACACGTTCCTGCGCGCGCTGCCGCACACCCTGCGGGAGCACGAGCGCCCGGACGGCACGTCCGTACGCTTCGAGGTCACCGGCCCGGCGGGCGGCACCTGGTCGGCGGTACGCCGCACGGGCCGCTGGCTGCCGTCACCCCCCGCCGCCGACGCCTCGGCGCGTGTGACGACGGACCAGGACACGCTGTGGCGCCTGGCCACCCGTGGCATCACGGTCGAGGAGGCCCGCACCCGCTGCGTCCTGACCGGCGACGAAGCACTGACCCGGGCGGCGACGACACTGCTCGCGGTGGTCGCGTAGCGCGGTCGGGCGCGGGCACGGTCGGGCGCGGGCACGGTCGGGCGCGGTCGGGCGTGTGCGGTCGGGCGTGTGCGCGGTCAGGTCATTTCGGCTTCTTCTTGCCGTCCAGTTCGTCCCACCACTCGTCCGACTTCGGATCGCCCGACGGGTCGTCCCACCACCGGTCGTCCGGGCCCCGCGCGTTCGCGACCATCGCCGCGACCGGGGGGATGACCATCGCGACCACGCACATGCCGATCGCCGCCGGCACCGACCACAGGCGCACGAACGCCCACGCGGAGACGAACAGGGCGATGCATCCGCCCATCAGCACGAAGTAGCGGCGACGGCGTCGCGTATACATACGCCGAGCTTACCGACGGCACGAAGGGCCGCACCCCGTCTCAGGAAGCGTCCAACCCCCTGGGGTGCGGCCCTCCGGCCGATCATGTCCTGGTTCGGCTCAGACCGCGATGGCCACCTCGGCCAGACCACCGGTCTGTGCGACGACCGTACGGTCCGCCGTACCGCCCGGCACCAGCGCGCGCACGGTCCACGTGCCCTCGGCCGCGTAGAAGCGGAACTGTCCGGTCGCCGAGGTCGGGACCTCCGCGGTGAATTCTCCGGTCGAGTCCAGCAGGCGTACGTAACCGGTGACGGGCTCGCCGTCACGGGTCACGGAACCCTGGATGGTGGTCTCACCGGGCTTGATCGCCGAGGCGTCCGGGCCGCCGGCCTTCGCTCCACACATATGGGATCTGTCCTCCGGGTCAGGCGGGTGGTCTCGCGGAACAGGTTGAGCAGGATGGGTCGAACAGGATGAACTCGTTCACCGACCGGGCGGAACCGGGCTACTTCGCCGCGCCCAGCTCGATCGGCACGCCGACGAGGGAGCCGTACTCGGTCCACGAGCCGTCGTAGTTCTTGACGTTCTCCTGGCCGAGCAGCTCGTGCAGCACGAACCAGGTGAGCGCGGAGCGCTCACCGATGCGGCAGTACGCGATGGTGTCCTTCGACAGGTCGACCTGCTCCTCCTCGTAGAGGGCCTTGAGCTCGTCGTCCGACCGGAAGGTGCCGTCGTCGTTGGCGTTCTTCGACCACGGGATGTTGCGGGCGCTCGGCACGTGGCCGGGGCGCTGCGACTGCTCCTGCGGGAGGTGCGCCGGGGCGAGCAGCTTGCCGCTGAACTCGTCGGGCGACCGCACGTCGACCAGGTTCAGGCTGCCGATCGCGGCGACGACGTCGTCACGGAAGGCGCGGATGGACTTGTCCTGGGCCTTGGCCTTGTACTGCGTGGCCGCGCGCTCCGGAACCGCCTCGACCAGGTCGCGCGAGTCCAGCTCCCACTTCTTGCGGCCGCCGTCGAGGAGCTTGACGCCCTCGTGGCCGTAGAGCTTGAAGTACCAGTAGGCGTAGGACGCGAACCAGTTGTTGTTGCCGCCGTAGAGGATCACGAGGTCGTCGTTGCCGATGCCCTTCGCGGACAGGAGCTTCTCGAAGCCCTCCTGGTCGACGAAGTCGCGGCGCACCGGGTCCTGGAGGTCCTGCTTCCAGTCGATGCGCACGGCGTTACGGATGTGGTTCTTCTCGTACGCCGAGGTGTCCTCGTCGACCTCGACGATGACGACCTTCGGGTCGTCGATGTGGGCCTCGACCCAGTCGGCGTCTACCAGGACGTCGCTGCGGCTCATGTGTTCTCCTCCGGGGCAGTGTGCGGCGGGTGGTGCGGGCGGCGGCGCCTTCCGGGCACGGGGGCGCGGCGGGCTGCGTACGGCACGGGGTGGCCCTGACGTGTCAGAAGGCCGGGGAGAGGTGGCGGGACGGACGGACGTGTCCCGCTCAGGCGGTGCGACAGAGCATGGCGGCGACGCGGCACAGGTCGACTGCCCGCCGCTTCGTGAGGTTCGCCTGTCCCCGCTGCTGGAGACCGCTGATGAAGCACTGCATGCGTCCGATCGTAAGGACGGATACGGTGCGATGTCACCGGCGTGTCGGATGGTGAGACGGGATCGTCCGAGATGTGGGACGGATGGGCGTTCCGGGTGGCCGGGAGGCGGCTCCGGCGCCTCTCGTACCCCTGTTCCCGCTGCGGGATGGACATCCGCGTCTCACGATACGGCGACCGGTGGAACATCCCCTGCCGAGCGGACGGCCCGGCGCCTCAGCCCGTCGTCAGCCCGTCGTTGGCTCGTCAGCCCGTCGTCAGCTCGTCAGGTCGACGTTCTGGCCCGTGCCCGAGAACCGCAGACCGTCCTCCGTCGCCGTGGCCTTGTCGAGCTTGATGGTCGACGGCAGCCCGTCGATCGTCAGGTCGTAGTCGACGACGTCCTTCAGCTTGTCGTCCACACCCGGCACCGGCAGCTCGGGAAGATCCTCGGCGCGCAGCCGGACCTTGTCGCCGTCCTCCAGCGAGACGGTGCTGTACGTCGTGAAGTCGTCCGTCAGCAGCCCCTCGAAGGCGGCCGGCACGTCGATGCCCGCGCCCTCCACCAGATCGCCCAGCGGCCCCGAGACCTTGACCTGGCCCTTCGCCGCCCGCTCCGCCCCGGCGTAGCCGACCGTCGCGCCCTTCGGCGCGGACTTGGTGAGGTCCTCGTACGAGATGAGTGCCGAGCCCTCCGCGCTGCGCGCGACCGCCGACGAGAAGCTGCTGTTCACCTCGACGTCCCGGAGCTTGCCCTTCACCTCGGTGACCTCGACCTGGCGGCCCTCGGTGGTCGCGGTTATCCCGCCGATGCTGACCTCGATCTCGTCCAGCGACGAGCCGGCGACCTGGGTGAGGAAGGGGAAGCCCTTGATGGAGACCTTGGGCTCACTGTTGAGTCCTTGGGTGCTCTTGATCTTGCTCGCCGCCTCGCTCTCGGCGAAGTACACCGCGGCCCGGTCGACGGCGACGAACAGCCCGCCGAGGATCACGACGAAGATCAGCAGAATTCGCAGTGCACGCATTGCTCGGTGTCCCCCACCCTGGTCGTACCAGCCCCCATGACGACCGTGAGCCTAATGGCAGCGTTGTCGCTCCGGTCATGCGGATCGATCTCGACGCGGCGTCTCGACGCGGCCGGGCGCCGTGCGGTGACACCGCACTGGGTCGACGTCCGGGGCCGTGGTTCGGTTCCCGGGGCGGGCTTTCGCCGGAACGGGCGGTGTCACGCCGGCGCCCCGCCCCGTTACGCCAGCGCCCTGCCCAGCAGGTAGATCGCGGGCACGGCGACCGTCAGCGGCAGCGCCACCCCGGCCGTCATGTGGACGAAGCGCGACGGGTAGTCGTAGCTGGCCACCCGCAGCCCGATCAGCGCGCACACACCGGCCCCGAGGCCCAGCAGCGCGCCCTGGCCGCCGATGTCCGTCAGTCCGCCCGCCGCGACTCCGGCGCCCGCGGCGGCCGCGAGCGCGACCACGATCGAGACGAAGCCCGGCAGCGGGAGCGCGCGGGCGACGGTCGCGGCGGCGACGGCGAGCGCGCCGACCGTCACGGCGTCCGGCGCGGCGGCGAGGTTCCCGGTGGCGATGATGGCGAGCGAGGCCGAGGCGACGGTGGCCATCAGGCCCTGCATCCGTTCGTCGGCGCCCGCGTAGCTGCGCAGTTGCAGTACGACCGTGAGCAGCACCCACGCGCCGAGCGAGCCGAGGATCGCGGCGAGCGCGTGTTCGTCGCCGACGGCGAGCACCGCGACATCGGCGACGAGCGCGCCGGCGAAGGCGAGCGCGATGCCCTGACGGGCGGGCCACATGCCGTTCAGCCGGAACCAGCCGGCGGCGGTGACGGCCTGGAGAATGACGAGCGGAACGAGGAGCGCGTACGGGCCGGCGGCCGCGCCGCCCGCGAGCAGCAGGGCCAGTACGGCGGTGAGCCCGGCGGGCTGGGCACCGGGCGGGATGATCGGCGACCGGCCCTCGGCGCGGGCGCGCTGGGCGTCGGTGATACGGGCGTTGCCCATGGTGGTGGGCGGGCTGTAGCTGTCCGGGGCGGGGGCCGCGGGGACGGAGGCGGCGGCCGGGGCCGCAGACGAGGCCGGGTTCGCGGGGGGCACGGGCTGGTACGGCTGCTGTCCGGCGGCCGGGACCTCGGGCGGCAGCGGGTACGCGCCCGACTGCTGCGGCAGATAGGCCGTCTCGGCGGCGGCCTGCGGCTGGTGGGGCTGTGGCTGCTGGGGCTGGTGCGGCTGCGGCTGGTGCGGCTGCTGGTACTGGACCTGCGGCTGGTACTGCGTGTCCCAGGTCTGGCCCTGCCACGTCTGCGCGTCCTGCGTGTTGGCGGGTTCCTGGTACGGCTGCTGGTAGGGGTCGTACGCCTGGGCCGGTCCGGGTACGCCGTACTGCTGCTGCGCGTACTGCTCGGAGTCGTAACTCTGGCCGTAGCTCTGCCCGTGCCCGCGATCCGGATCACGCCGGTCGTACTGCCGGTCGTACTGGTTGTACTGGTCGTCGCTCATCCTCGGCTGTTCACCCTCCTGCGAACGGCGGGAGCACTTCGACCGTGCCGCCCTCGGCAAGCCGTACGGTCTCATGCCCGCGGGTCCCCACGGGGTCACCGTCGATCAGGAACGAACACCGCTGGAGTACGCGCACCAGCTCACCCGGGTGCTTCTGCCGCGCGACGTCGAGCGCCTCGGCCAGGTTGTCCGCCGTGTAGGGCTCCTCGGCGAGGCCCGCCGCGGCCTTCGCCGCGGCCCAGTAGCGGATGGTTCCCGTAGCCATCGCGACTCCTTCCGCTAATTTCTCGGCAATATTCCCGTCGATTTCCGTCGGCCCTCCATGATGGCCGATCCCCAGCCCCGCCATGGCATCGGCACCCTTCGGGGCAGGCCCGGGGCCGGTCCCCCGAGCGGATAACCCACTGTCCGCACCCTCTGACACTGAGCACCTGTGGGTTATTCTGCTGCGGAAGAGGATCCGGGCAATGTAGCCCCCGGGTCCTTTTGCGCTTTCCGACCCCAGGGCGCGGGACGGTCAGCGGTGCCACATACGCCCCCACTCCCTCCGGGTGTGGGAGGTGCCCCCTTGCAGGGACCGAGGAGGAACCACGTAATGGGCGAGCCAAAGACGCGGATGACGAAGATGACGCAGACGCATGAAGATTGTCCGACCCGGGCAGGTGGGCGGCGATGAGTTCTCTGCTGCTGCTCACGAACGCCCTCCAGCCGTCGACGGAGGTGCTGCCCGCTCTCGGACTGCTTCTGCACCACGTACGGGTGGCCCCGGCCGAGGGTCCGGCGCTCGTCGACACCCCGGGTGCCGACGTCATACTGATCGACGGCCGGCGCGACCTGCCGCAGGTGCGGTCGCTGTGCCAGCTGCTGCGCTCCACCGGCCCCGGCTGCCCGCTGATCCTCGTGGTGACCGAGGGCGGTCTCGCCGCCGTCACCGCCGACTGGGGCATCGACGACGTCCTGCTGGACACCGCGGGCCCGGCCGAGGTCGAGGCGCGGCTGCGGCTGGCCACCGGACGCCAGCAGATCTCGACCGACGACTCCCCGATGGAGATCCGCAACGGTGATCTCTCGGTGGACGAGGCGACCTACAGCGCGAAGCTGAAGGGCCGGGTCCTGGACCTGACCTTCAAGGAGTTCGAGCTGATCAAGTACCTCGCGCAGCACCCCGGCCGGGTCTTCACCCGGGCGCAGCTGCTCCAAGAGGTCTGGGGCTACGACTACTTCGGCGGTACGCGGACGGTCGACGTGCACGTACGGCGGCTGCGCGCGAAGCTCGGCCCCGAGCACGAGTCGCTGATCGGGACCGTCCGGAACGTCGGTTACCGCTTCGTCACGCCGGAGAAGGTCGAGCGCGCGGCGGAGGAGGCGAAGGCGAAAGTCATCGCCGAGGCGACCGCGAAACTGAAGGCCGCGGGGCCCGCGGAAGGCGCCGACGACGACACCACCCATTCGGCCGACACGTCCGAGGTACGCGAAGGAGCCGTGCGGCCTGCCGGGCGGTAGGTCACCACGCGTAGACTGCCGCGCGTGGCCAAGGTGACGCGGGACGACGTGGCACGACTGGCGGGGACTTCGACCGCGGTCGTCAGTTACGTCATCAACAACGGACCGAGGCCGGTCGCCCCGGCCACGCGCGAGCGTGTACTCGCCGCGATCAAGGAGCTGGGCTACCGGCCCGACCGGGTCGCGCAGGCGATGGCGTCGCGGCGGACCGACCTCATAGGGGTCGTCGTGCCCGACGCGCGGCAGCCGTTCTTCGCGGAGATGGCGCACGCGGTCGAGCAGGCCGCCGCCGAGCGCGGGAAAATGGTGCTCGTCGGCAACTCCGACTACCGCAACGAGCGCGAGGTCCACTATCTGCGGGCCTTCCTCGGCATGCGGGTCTCCGGGCTGATCCTGGTCAGCCAGGGCCCCAGCGAGCGAGCGGCCGCGGAGATAGAGGCGTGGGACGCCCGCGTCGTACTGCTCCACGAGCGGCCCGAGGGCATCGACGACGTCGCGGTCGTCACCGACGACATCGGGGGCGCGCAGCTCGCCACCCGGCATCTGCTGGAGCACGGGTATCCGTACGTGGCGTGCCTCGGCGGCGTCGAGTCGACGCCGGTCGTCGGCGACCCCGTGACCGACCACGTCGAGGGCTGGCGACGGGCGATGCGGGAGGCCGGTCTGTCGACGGAGGGGCGGCTGTTCAAGGCGCTCTACAACCGTTACGACGCGTACAACGTCGCACTGACACTGCTGGCGGGCCCCGACCGGCCCCCGGCGATCTTCTGCTCCACCGACGACCAGGCGATCGGCGTCCTGCGGGCGGCACGCGAGCTGCGGATCGACGTCCCCGGCGAACTGGCGGTGGCCGGCTTCGACGACGTCAAGGAGGCGGGCCTCACGGACCCGCCGCTGACGACGGTCTCCTCGGACCGCCCGGCGATGGCGCGGGCCGCGGTGGACCTGGTGCTGGACGACGGGCTGCGGGTGGCGGGGTCCCGCAGGGAACGGGTGAAGCAGTTCCCGTCGGCCCTGGTCGTCCGCCGCTCGTGCGGCTGCGCCTGAGCGGTCGGCTCTCCCCGGGGGTCAGGGTCCTTCCAGGGCCCGCCCCGGCGTTACGCGGAGCGCAGGAGTCGGGCGAGCCAACGAGTCCGGGTCCCGCGGGCCGTCTCCGAGATCTGTGCCTGCGGGTACAGGGCGTCGAACCCGTGGAATCCCCCCGCCCAGACATGGAGTTCGGCCTGGCCGCCGGCCGCCCAGATGCGGGAGGCGTAGTCGGTGTCCTCGTCGCGGAACACCTCGGCGGAACCGGTGTCGACGTAGGTGGTCGGCAGGCCCGAAAGATCCTCTGTCAGCGCGGGTGAGACGTACGCGGGCACCTCGTCGTCGGTGAGGCCGCCGAGGACTGAACGCCATCCGAACTCGTTCATCTCGCGGGTCCACACACCGGGGTCACCGGCGAACTGGCGGCTGGAGACGGTGGTGTTGCGGTGGTCGAGCATCGGGCAGATCAGCAGCTGCCCGGCGATCGCGGGGCCGCCCAGGTCACGGGCCAACAGGGCGACACCGGCGGCGAGGCCGCCGCCCGCGCTGGCGCCGGCGACGACGATCCCGGCGGGATCGACGCCCAGTTCCGCGGCGTGTTCGGCGAGCCAGAGCAGTCCCTGGTAGCAGTCGTCGACGAGTGTGGTGCCGGTGGCCTCCGGGGCGAGCCGGTAGTCCACGGAAACCACGACCGCGCCGAACTTGTCCAGCCACTCCAGCGGGATGTCGATCTGTGAGAAGCGGTCGCCCATGACCATCCCACCGCCGTGCATCCAGTAGACGCACGGGGCCGCGGTGGTGCGGTCGCGGTCGGTGGGTGTGAAGACCGACAGTCGGATCGGCGTGCCGTCCTCGGCGGGGACGGTCACTTCGCGCAGGTCGGCGTTCCGGTGGGCGAGGAGGGAGTCGACGGAGGGCGAGGGGTACTGGCGCAGTTGCGCGAGGATCTCTGGATCGAGCCGGGACATCAGTGGCATCTCGGCGAGCAGGGCGCGGAGTTCGGGGTCCAGGGCGGGGCGGGCTGCGGTGGTCATGGCTGTTGGCCTTCCATGGGACGGGGCGTTCGGACGGGACGGGAC
Source organism: Streptomyces sp. NPDC057307 (assembly GCF_042667665.1). Classification (NCBI taxonomy): domain Bacteria; kingdom Bacillati; phylum Actinomycetota; class Actinomycetes; order Kitasatosporales; family Streptomycetaceae; genus Streptomyces; species Streptomyces sp. NPDC057307. Next base: position 78,005 of record NZ_JBHUZM010000005.1, read on the forward strand.
GTGGGGACGTTCGGCCGTCAGAGGGTCGCCTTGCCGCGGACCGGCACGTAATCCGTGTACTCGGACTCCTCGGCCAGCAGCCCCTCGATCCGCGCCACGATGAGCTGGGCGGCCTCACCGGCGAAGACCCGGTGATGGTCCTCCTCGCTGCTCCAGCCCTCGGTGACATGGACGACGTCGGGATCGGACGCGGAACGCGAGACGAGGTAGACGAGGCAGTGCTCGCTCGCGCCCGGACTCCCCTCGTCCAGACCGGTCAGCAGCAGCTCGACCAGGCGGTCGCCCATCCCGGTGCGGGCGGTCAGGGTGGCGTTGAATCCGTACGTGGCGATCATGGGAACCTCTCCTCGGTGGTGGAGTGAACTGATTCCATTGAACCGCCCTGACCTGCGGTGATGTTAGAAGCATCCTCCCTCTCGCTTGCACAATCCTCGCGACCTTGAAGGCCGTGCCGGGAAATGGTGCTGCAATGGAGACATGTCTCTCGAAGAGTTCCGCAGCCTGCTGAACCGGCACGCCCGCCCCGACTGGACCACCGCCGTCGACGGTGTCCTCATCTCAAGGATCGACCGGGCGGATCCGCCGGCGCCCTCCATGTCCGGCACGGTGCTCGCCGTCATCGCCCAGGGCGCGAAACGGCTCGCGTTGGGCGACCGGGTGTACGAGTACGGTCCGGGGCAGTTCCTGGTCGCGTCCGTCGACCTCCCCGTGACCGGGCAGTTCCTCCGGGTCGAACCCGAGCAGCCGGCCCTCGGCTTCGGGCTCCTGCTGGAACCGTCCGCCGTCGCCGAACTCCTGTTGCGGGCGGGGCCCGGTGACACCCCACGAACCGGCGTGGGCACGCCGTCGGGGATCGCGGTCGGTGACGCCCCGCCCGCGCTGCTCGACGCGGTGGTCCGGCTGCTGCGCCTGCTCGACGAACCGCGCGACCGGGCGGTGCTGGCCCCGCTGGTCAAACGCGAGATCCTGTGGCGCCTGATCACCGGCGAGCAGGGCGCGGCGGTGCGCCAGCTCGGCCTCGCCGACAGCGGCCTCAGCCATGTCTCCCGCGCCGTGCGCTGGATCCGCGAGCACTACGCCGAGCCCTTCCGGGTCGAGGACGTGGCACGCCTGTCCGGTATGAGCGCCTCCGCGTTCTACCGCAACTTCCAGGCGGTGACCGCGATGAGCCCCATCCAGTTCCAGAAGCAGATCCGCCTCCAGGAGGCCCGGCTGCTGCTCGCCACCCACCCCGGCGACGTGACAGGAGTCGGCCTGCGGGTGGGGTACGACAACCCGTCGCAGTTCAGCCGCGAGTACCGCCGCCAGTTCGGCGCGCCTCCGAGCCAGGACGCGGCCCGCCTGCGCGGCGCCGTACGCACACCTGCGGGCGCCGTGACCTGAACGGGAGGATCGTGTTAGCGGACGCGAGAATAGTTCTACTATCCCCGCAGCCCAGAGCGTTTCAATGGAATCACAGCTTCCCAGCGGAAGCAGGAATGTATCTGCCCGTTCGGCAGATTCCAGATCCCGGATTCCATCGCATCGCAAGGGGCACACCATGAAGACAGTCCTGATCACCGGCACCTCGTCCGGCTACGGCCGGGCGACCGCTCTCCACTTCCACGAGCGGGGATGGAACGTCGTCGCGACGATGCGCAAGCGCCGTCCGGACGTCCTGCCGGAGTCGGACCGGCTGCGCATCGTCGAACTCGACGTCACCGATCCCGAGAGCATCACCGCCGCGTTCGAGGCCGCAGGACCTGTCGACGCCCTGGTCAACAACGCGGGTGTGCCCTCGATCAGCGTGTTCGAGGGGACCCCGATGAGCCGGGTGCGGGAGGTGTTCGACACCAACACGTTCGGCGTCATGGCGACGACGCAGGCGGTGCTCCCGCAGTTCCGCGAGCGCGGCTCCGGCGTGGTGGTCAACGTGACCTCCAGCGTGGTGCTGGGCCATATGCCGCTCTCGGCGATCTACAAGGCCAGCAAGATGGCCGTCGAGGGGTTCACCTCATCCCTCGCGCTCGAACTGGCGCCCTTCGGCGTCCGGGCGAAGACGGTCGAGCCGGGCGCCTGTCTGACGACGAACTTCGCGGCCAAGGCGACGGGCGGAGGGGCACTGACCGAACTGGTCCCGCCGCCGTACGCACCGTTCGTGGAACGGACCATGGCCGGCTTCACCGGTCAGGACGTGTTCACCGAGGAGACCGACGTCGCCGAAACGATCTGGCGGGCGGTTCACGACACGACGGGCCAACTCCGCTTCCCGGCCGGCCCGGACGCCCTCCGCCTCGCCGAGGTGAAGTAACCGGCGCCGTCCCTCGGCCGGGGTCACTGCGGGGTGAACTCGTAGCGCAACTCGTAGAGATGGCCCGCCTTGGCCATCACGGTGACCTCGATGGGCCGCTCGTCGGCGCCGTACACCACGCGCAGTGTGCGCAACACGGGCAGAGCGCCGGGCAGTTGGAGTGCCTCGTACTGTTCCTGTGTCGGTATGCGCGCGGAGACGTGATCGACGCTGAGCCGGGGCGGGTGGCCGAGTGCCGTCAGCAGGGTGGGAGTTCCGCCCTTGATCCGACGGTTCTCGGCGAGCGGGGTGCCGCGGGCGATGTGCGGCGGGTAGTAGGAATGGACCAGCTCCACCGGGTCGCCGTCGAGCGTGAGTACCTGGTTCCGCAGGATCGCACTGCCCTCGGCGGGCAGGCGAAGGGCCGCCGCGACGTCCGCCGGCGGCGTCACCTCCGTAACGGCGAGAAGCGTGCTCCGGGCCTCGCCGCCGCGTTTCGCGATCTCCCCGAGCCAGGGGTAGGGATCGCCGGCGGCGGCCGGGGCCAGGGACGAGGCGGGGCGCACGGTCGACTGCCGGTGCTCCCGCACGGTCACGGAAGCGCCCGCGCGGCCGACAACCAGCCGCTCGCTCTTGAGGAGTTGCAGGGCCTTCTGCACCGTGGCGTTCGAGGCGTCGAATCGCTCCTTGAGCCGCGCGGTGGACGGCAGGCTGGCGCCGGGAGCGAGGTCCCCGGTCATGATCTCGTCCCGCAGATCGGCGGCGATCCGCTCGTGGAGCGAGCGCCGGTCGTACGCGTTCTCGTCGGTGCGCGGCACGGTTCTCATCCGATCCGGATTTCGTAGCGCAGCCGCTGCCGGTGCGCGGGCATGGTCATCACGTCGGCCTGGATGGGCCGGTCGGCGGCGTCGAAGGTGACCCGGACCAGCCGGAGCACCGGCTCGCCCGGTTCGGTACGGAGCGCTTCGCGCTCTTCCTCGTCGGGCATCCGGGCTGTCACATCCTCCTGTACGCGTACGCCGGTATACCCCAGCTCGGCGAGGAGAGTGACGGCGCCGCCGGGGATCTTCGCGGTGCCGGCGAGACGGGTGCCGCGCGCTATGGACGCGGGGTAGTAGGTGTCCGTCAGCTCGCAGGGCACGTCCTCCAGGACCATCACCCGCCTCCGTACGACCACGGCCTCGCCGGTGTCGATCCCCAGCAGCCCGGCCACCTCACCGGACGCGGCGACCTCTCCCGCACCCACGATCCGCTGCCCACCCCGCCGCCCTCGGGCCGCCAACTCGGCCCCCCACGCGTCGGGTTGACCGTCGCGGCGGGGCGTCAGATACGGCATCGAGGTGCTGATCCAGGCGTCGGCGCTCATGACGTCCTCCTGTGCTGCTGACGGGATCCAGCCTTATCGCTTTTCGTGAATAGCAGTACGGTTTCCCGGATCGTACAGACTCGTTTTCTGCCGACGGGGCTCCCGCACCCCGACGGCCTGCGGATCGAGGTGCACGACGCGTCCGAGCCGCGGCCGTACCGGCGAACGGGGGCGCCGGACGCGAGCGACGGGCGCGGCCTTCTCATCGTGGACGCGCTGGCCGACGCATGGGGTGTCGCCGACCGGGTCGGCCCATGGGGATGCTGCACGCTCAACGACAGCCCCCGCGGGCCCCGCTTCACAGAACGGTTCATCGCCTATCGGGGGGACGCGACGGACACCCCGCCCTCGTAGCACCCCGGCCGCCTTTATATGGGACATACACGGTTCTGTCGGGCTTCTCAGAACGTCTTCAGACTGCTCTCATCCAGCGGGCGGATTGTCGAAGACATGACCGACAACTACCGTCGCAGCGGCGACGAAGACGCGAACCAGCAGCAGGATTCCGGTATCGGTGGCGGGCAGGCGTACCCGCCGCCGCCCCCGTACGACCCGGCCGCGCAGGCCGCGGGGCAGCACGCTCAGCCGGGGCACGCCACCTGGGGGTGGGGTGCCGCCGCTCCCGCGCACAGTGGGGCGCATGCCCGGCGCGCCAAGCGGCCCGTCGCGCTGCTCGCCGCCGCCGCGTTCGTCGCGGCCGTCGTCGGGGGCGGTACGGCCGCGCTGACCGCGACGCTGACGGACAACGACGCCAGCACCGCCGCGAGCACCGTCGCCACCGGTACGACCGTCTCGCAGAGCAGCAAGGGCACGGTCGCGGGCGTGGCCGCCGCCGTGTCGCCCGCCATCGTGGAGATCCAGGCGTCGTCCAACGCCGGGCAGTCCACCGGGTCCGGTGTGGTCATCACCAGCGACGGCGAGATCATCACCAACAACCACGTCATCGCGGGCGCGCAGACGGTGAAGGTGCAGCTCAGCACCGGCAAGTCGTACACCGCGGACGTCGTGGGCACCAGCCCGGACAAGGACCTCGCCCTGATCAAGCTCCAGGGCGCGAGCGGCCTCAAGACGGCGGCCCTCGGCGACTCCGGCAGTGTGAAGGTCGGCGACGAGGTCGTGGCGATCGGCTCCCCCGAGGGGCTGACCGGCACCGTGACCAGCGGTATCGTCTCCGCGCTCGACCGGGACGTCACCGTCTCGAAGGACGAGGGGCAGGGCCAGCAGCAGCAACAGCAGCAGGGCGGTGGCGGCGGCCAGTGGCCGTTCGAGTTCGGCGGTCAGCAGTTCAACGGCGACACGGGCTCCTCCACCACCACGTACAAGGCGATCCAGACCGACGCCTCGCTCAACCCGGGCAACTCCGGCGGCGCGCTGATCAACATGAACGGCGAGATCATCGGCATCAACTCGGCCATGTTCTCCGCGAGCGGTTCGAGCAGCGACAGCTCGTCGGCCGGCAGCGTCGGCCTCGGCTTCTCCATCCCGGTCAACACCGTCAAGGCCGACCTGAGCGCCCTGCGGGCCGGGAACAGCGACTAGGAACACGCCTGACGTGCGAGGCTGAAGTGCCAGAGACCCGAGTGGCAGAGACCCGAGTGCCGGAGACCGGACTGCCGGCCCTCGAAGCCGTTCAGAGAAAGAGCGACGACATGAGCCCCGCCGAAGGCGATCCGCAACGCGTCCTGATCGTCGACGACGAGCCCGCCGTCCGCGAGGCGCTGCAACGCAGTCTCGCCTTCGACGGATACGGGACCGAGGTCGCCGTCGACGGTGTCGACGCGCTCACCAAGGCCGCCGCCTACCAGCCCGACCTGATCGTGCTCGACATCCAGATGCCGCGCATGGACGGGCTGACGGCGGCCCGCCGGCTGCGCGCCACCGGATCGACCGTGCCGATCCTGATGCTCACCGCGCGCGACACGGTCGGCGACCGGGTCACCGGGCTCGACGCGGGCGCCGACGACTATCTGGTGAAGCCCTTCGAGCTGGACGAGCTGTTCGCCCGGATCCGCGCCCTGCTGCGCCGCAGTTCGTACGCGGGCTCCGCGGGCGGCGGCGAGACCCCGGAGAACGACATCCTGGCCTTCGCCGATCTGCGGATGGACCTGGCGACGCGCGAGGTCACCCGGGGCACGCGCCGGGTGGAGCTGACCCGTACCGAATTCACCCTCCTTGAGATGTTTCTGGCCCACCCGCGCCAGGTGCTGACGCGCGAGCAGATCCTGAAGGCCGTCTGGGGCTTCGACTTCGAGCCCAGCTCCAACTCGCTGGACGTGTACGTGATGTATCTGCGGCGCAAGACGGAGAGCGGCGGCGAGCCGCGCCTGGTCCACACGGTGCGCGGGGTGGGTTACGCGCTGCGCGCCGAGGGCTCGGGCTCCCCCACCGGCGGAAACATCGGCGGAAACTTCGGCGGACACGGCGGTGGAAACGCCGGCGGACACGGCGGCGCCGAATGACGTCGCTCGCCCGGCGCTTGCGTACGCTGCCGCTGCGCTCCCGTCTCGCGATGCTCGTCGCCACCGCGGTCGCCGTCGCCGTCGCGGCCGCGGCCGTCGCGTGCTGGCTGCTGACCCGCGCCCAGCTTGAGTCGGAGCTGGACAACTCGCTGCGCAACACCTCGGCGCCCAGCAACGTGGTGCAGAGCGCGCTGAGCCTGTGCGACCGCGGACAGAACCCGCCGACGCCGGCCAGCCCCGGATTCGCCTACGTCCAGATCGTCTTCGCCGACGGCACCCGGTGCGTGGACGCCGGCTCGCAGCCGGTGAAGGTCCAGCCCTCCGACATCGACGTCGCCGGTGGCGAGCAGCGGGACAGCCTGCACGACTCCACCACCGACAACGGCGCCCCCGTACGCGTCCGCACCCAGTTGTTCCGCATCCCCGGGCAGCAGCCGTACGCCGTCTCCATCTCCCGCCCCCTCGGCGAGATCGACGCCTCGCTGAACCGCCTCGCCCTGCTGCTGACCGCCGTCGCCGGCGCGGGTGTCATCGGGGCGGGCGCCGCCGGGCTCTGGGTCGCCAGGACCGGTCTGCGGCCGGTCGACGGACTGACCCGCGCGGTCGAGCACGTGGCGCGGACCGAGGACCTGAGCCTGCGCATCCCGGCCGAGGGCGAGGACGAGATCGCCCGCCTGTCCCGCTCGTTCAACTCCATGACGGCGGCGCTCGCCTCCTCGCGCGACCGCCAGGCGCAGCTCATCGCCGACGCGGGCCACGAGCTGCGTACGCCGCTGACCTCCCTGCGTACGAACGTCGAACTGCTCGCCCGCAGCGACGAGACCGGCCGCGCGATCCCGCCGGAGGACCGTACGGCGCTGATGGCGTCGGTGAAGGCGCAGATGACGGAGCTGGCCTCGCTGATCGGAGACCTCCAGGAACTGTCCAGGCCGGACGCCCCCGACCCCGGCCCGCTCCAGGTCGTCGCGCTGCACACGATCGTGGAGAGCGCCCTGGAACGCGCCCGTCTGCGCGGACCGGACCTGACGATAGAGGTGACGCTGCGCCCCTGGTACGTACGGGCCGAACCGGCCTCGCTGGAAAGGGCGTTGGTCAACGTCCTCGACAACGCGGTGAAGTTCAGCCCGCCGGGCGCGGCCATCGAGGTCGCGCTGAGCGCGCAGGGCGAGTTGACGGTACGGGACCACGGCCCCGGCATTCCGCCGGAGGAACTCCCGCACGTCTTCGAACGCTTCTGGCGCTCCCCGTCGGCCCGCGCGCTGCCGGGCTCGGGCCTGGGCCTGTCGATCGTGGCCCGCACGCTGCAGCAGACCGGGGGCGAGATCGCGCTGCGCCGGGCGGCGGGTGGCGGCACGGTGGCGGCGATCCGTATCCCGGGCGCGCCGACCCCGCCGCCGGACCGGACGGGCTACGGGGAGTCCGCGCCGTAGCCATCGGGCCGGCGCCTCGACCGGTTCGTACTCCGCGGCGGACAAGGAGTAGGAAGGAGTAGGTACGGGCAGGCACGTCGGCCGGAGCCCTGTGTACGGACCCCGGCCGAGTGGGACGCCTCCGCGCGAGCTGAGCCGTCGCGTCAGCCGTTGTGCCGGATCAGGGAATCCACCAGTCCGCCCCTGGTCTCCGGGAAGTCCAGCGGCACGATGCCCAGCCCGCGCCAGCCCGCGCCGGCCGAGCCGTCGAGCAGCGAGTGCACCTGCGGGTTCAGCCGGTCGGAGTTCCAGCGGGGCGGCAGCAGCGCGGCCGTACTGACAAAGTTGATGTACTGCTTGCCCGGCTGCGTCGCGGCCTTACGGAAGTGCGCCTCGATCTTGGAGTACTTGGCGACCGGCTCGGCCATGTAGTCGTCCTGGATGTCGAACAGCCCGCCGTCCCCGTACCGCACACCCGGCAGCCCGCCGTTGTCCGCGAGGAGCTGGACCTTGCCGCGTGCCTGACCGAGCGTGGGCAGGTTGCTGTCGAGCCGGAAGAGGGACCGCCAGCCCTTCCCGTCCAGGTACGTGTCGAAGATCCGCCGGAACTCCGCGTCGCTCTCCGTCGAGTACTCCTGCTTGACACGCATCAGCACGGTCTCGGAGGGGTGCGCCTGGAGGAAGTTGCGGCAGGCGGTGAGGACGTCGTCGAAGTTGAGGTTCTGGTAGTACGCGGCGTGGTGGATCGGGAACGCGTTCTCGAACGCCCGGCAGCGCACGTCCAGGAACCGGACGCCGCTGTTCAACTGCTCGGCGATGGTGGTCCCTTGACAGGCGACGTACAGACCGCCGCTGCGGGCACCGGAGTTGTGGGTGCCCGGGAGGGTCAGGCTCTGTACGGGGGTGGAGTCGGCGAACCCGGAAAGCCAGTCGGAGGGGGCGAGAGCGCGGCGGGCCTTCGCACGGGCGGTGTCGGACGCGACGGCTGTCGCGGCGCCCGTACCGACAAGGGCGGTGGCGGAGACGGCAAGAGCGCCGGCGAGGATTCCTCGGCGGCCAAGTCCAGTACGGGTGGGGGAGGTTGTACCTCTGTCTGTGACCATGGGCCGAAGTATGACGTGCACGCATCACGCAGGGACAGGGCCCGATGCCCGTCCGGCGGATCTTGCCGGACAGGCATCGGGCCCACGAGGATCTAGTCCTTGAGCATGAAGGTGAAGTCGCCGGAGAGCCTGCCGCTCAGCCGGACCGCCGAGACGATTTTCCCCTCCGCGATCAGTCTCCCGGCCTCGGCCCGCGAATGGCCGAAACCGTCAGCGATCAACCGCACCGGCCGGACCGGGATCCGCGCCGCGAAGCGGACCGAGACCTCGATCGCCTCTTCCGCCTCGCCTACCTCGCCCGCCTCTTCCACTTCGCCCGCCTCGCCCTCCGGCTGATCCGATCCGCCGGTGTCGAGGCGCCAGGCGTTGTCCCAGTCGAGGGTGATGCGATTACGGCGCCGGACGACCGGATCCTGGAGCAACTCAGCGGCCAGGCCGAGGTCGTTGTCATGCAGCCGGTCCAACAGCTCGGGTCGTACCGAGCGCACATTCATCCGCTCCAGGACCGTGAGCTTGGTGGTCTCCCCGCAAACGGTGCAGAGCGCGAGGAGCCAGGCGTCGATGAGCTTGTGGTGCGCGTTGACGCGGAATTTGCCGTTCGCCCGGAAACGCTCGGACGCGCACGTGTGGCATCGGCGGCGAACGAGTGGCAGGCAGGTGGGCATAACCACCCAGATTTTGAGCACAGAAGTACACCGGTTCCAGTGAGAAGTCCGCAGCAAAAAGGAGCGCGGCGCACATGCGCGACGCGCGACGATTCATCGCCCGGGAGGTCTCACTTGGTGTACAACGGCACGTCCTTGCCTTGACGCCTTGACGGGCCTTGACGGCTTGGCCCGGCAGCACGGTAATGGCGCGCAGCGGCGCTGTTCCACCGGTTTTCGGGCGACGGCCGACCGTCGCTTTGCCGAAACGGCAACGAGAATGGGCGGGCCCTGATGCGTCTGGCACCTTGAGCGCCATGGACATCTTCCTCACCGGCGCGAGCGGCTACATCGGCGGAGCCGTCGCCAAGCGCCTCATCCGCGACGGGCACACCGTGCGCGGCTTGACCCGTACCTCCGGCGTCGTCGACACGCTCACCGCGGCGGGCATCGATCCGGTTGTCGGCGAGTTGGACGACGCCGCTCTGCTTGAGCGGGAAGCCAAGCGGGCGGACGCGGTCGTCAACGCCGCACACAGTGATCACCGCGGCGCGGTCGAAACCTTCATCGGTGCGCTGCGCGACTCGGGCAAGGTCCTGATCCACACCAGCGGCACAAGCGTCATCGGCGACGACGCCCAGGGTCTGAGCGCCTCAAGCACGGTCTTCGACGACGCCGTGCCCTTCAGTCCGGGCGACCATGAGGTCCGACGGGCCCGTTACGCCATCGATCGCGCCGTGGTCGACGCCGGTGGTGGCGGAGAAGGCGGAGCGGGGCTGCGCACGCTCGTGCTGTGCAACTCGCTGATCTACGGCAACGGTACGGGCCCCCGCCCGCAGACCGTACTGATTCCACCCCTGGTCATCCAGGCCCGGCGCAGTGGCACCGTCCGCGTGGTCGGAAGCGGCCTCAACCGCTGGTCGACCGTCCATCTCGACGACATGGCCGACCTGTACGCACTGGCGCTCACCGAACCCACCGCGGAGGGGTTCTACTTCGTGGCGGGCGGCGAGGACGCCTCGTTCGCCGAGATCGGCCAGGCGATCGCCCGCCGGCTGGGCCTGGGGCCGGTCGAACCGTGGGATCTGGACTCAGCGGCGGCCGCGTGGGGAGAAGGATTCGCCCGCTACGCGCTCGGCGCCAACAGCCGTGTCCGCGCCACCCGGGCCCGCGCCCTCGGCTGGCACCCCTCGGCCCCTCCCGTCACCGCCTGGATCGAGGACGAGATGCCGTTGCCGTAATTTCCCGGTACTGGCAGACGCCACGGCTGCGGAGAACAACGCATGACGGCTTACCGATCGAGAGGACCTGCGCGGTGCCGATCGGCGTGAGCCTCGAACGCCGGATCCGGCGACTTCTCCGAACCTGGTCGGCGACGGAGATTGGACTGGCGCGGCCTTCTGGTCGCGGCCGGGTGGCCCACGAAAGCCGGCCCGATCGCCTGCGGGCCGAACTCGGCCCCGAGGCGGCCCACGACGGACCCTAGACCGGCGAGTCCCGCTTCCACTCCTCGACCAGGAGACCGAGCAGCACCTCGTCCAGGAACTCGCCCATCACCCAGGCCGCGGAGCGCAGCACACCCTCGCGTACGAATCCGTTGCGTTCGGCGGAGCGCAGCATCGCGGCGTTGTCCGACAGCGTGTCGATCTGCAGCCGACGCAGGCCGCGCATGACGAACCCGTAGTGGCACAGCACCGCGACCACGTCCGTGCCGTAGCCCTTGCCACGGGCGGACGGCAGCAGCCCGAGCCCGACGTGCGCGGACCGGTTGTGGTTGTCGATGCCCCACAGCGTCGCGGTGCCGACCAGCGCGCCGCCGTCCAGCTCCACCACGGAGAACGGGACGCGCCCCTCCTCCTCGTCGTTCACCGCGAACCGCGAGCCCTCCGAGCCGGGCGGGATCGGCCGCCACGGCCGGGCGTCCGACCGCGAGGCGTTGACCACGTCGTCGTACAGCTCGGTCTGCAGAACCGGAATGTCGCCCTCGTGCCGGGCCCTGAGCCCGACCTTGCTACCCGTAAGCATGTGAGATTCCTATCCGACCGGGCTCGGCGGCGGCAATCCAATAACCCGCAGGTCACGGGCCGCTTCCGAAACGGACCCCCGGCCACCGCCCCGGGTCGCCCCCGATCAGGCGGTCGACTCCTCGATCAGGCGGTCGGCTCGTCGGCCATGATCTCCCGGACCTCCTGCGCGCAACGACACGCGGCGGCGATCTTGGCGGCCCACTCCAGCGCGTCCTCACGTGAGGGCACATCGATGATCGAGAACCCGCCGAGCACCGGCTTGGTCTCCGGGTACGGTCCGTCGGCGACGGTCCCGTCGGTGGCCACCACGCTCGCCCGCTGACTCCGCAGTCCACCGCCGAAGACCCACACACCGGCCCCCTGGGCTTCACGCACCACCGCGTGCGAGGCGTCGGACAGTTCGGGCAACTCCTCCTCGGAGAAGACCATCGCGCCGTCGTCGAACGAGATCAGGTACTTCGTCATCCATGGCCCCCTTGGCTGTCGGCCTCCGTCGGCCGCCTCTCACTTTATGACGGACGTCTCCTCGTGGAACCGAACTCTTCCCCGGTTACCGACACACGTCCTAGCCCCGGTCCGGCGGCTCGGCGGGGTCGTGGGTGATCAGGTCTCCCGGCTGGCACTGGAGGACGTCGCAGATCCTCGACAGGGTCGAGAAGCGGATGGCCTTGGCCCGGCCGTTCTTGAGCACGGACAGGTTGACGACGGTGATGCCCACTTGCGCGGACAGCTCGGTGAGCGTCATGCCGCGTTCGACGAGGATCCGGTCGAGGTGGATCCGGATCGAGTGGAGTTCCTCTTCGGGCATCAAATGGTCCCTTCGAGGTCCTCTCGCATGCGCACACCGTCGCGCATGATCCTCCCCATGATCACCGCGGCGAGACCGGCGAGAACGAGCACCATTGGTCCGGTGACCGTCGGCCCCGAACCCACGATCGGCGCCATGCTCCCCACGAGCCAGGACTGCGACCAGCCGACGACGAGGCCGGTCAGCGGCGTACCCACGGCGACGGACCAGCCGAGAACGGTGAGCCGTCGCGACACCGCTTCGGTGAACGGCCCCTGTTGCAGAACGGCATCCAGCACCCGGGAGAAGAGCAGCAGCGCGAGTGCGCCGAACAGCAGCCAGGGCAGTTCACCCCCGAGGTCGGCGGCGCGCTGACCCACGGACGGACCGTCCTGGCACAGGCGCGTGGCACTGGTGGACGCTTCCACGCCCTTGCCGATCGGCAGGCCGCCCGCCGGCGTGCCGTTCGCCCAGAAGCCGGTCCGTACGCAGACCGCCCCGTCGTCGAGCATGTGCGTGAGCCCCTTGCCTATGAAGGCGAGCCCGCAGATCGCCGCCAGGGCAAAGGTCACCGAGGCCAGGATCTTCGTCAGTCGCGTGTTCATCGCGCCCCATCCCATCGATTTTCGATATGCCGGGAGCATAGAGGACCATATCGATATTCGACAAGTCCCGCCCGTCGCGGACGCGTCGCGAAAAGGTCAAGTGGCGGGCGGCGGGGCCGACATGGGACGGCGGCGGCAAGGTGGGAGCGCCGGCCGGTGGCGGTCTTGACCGCGCGTTCTACCAGTAGGTGGCCGGCCCTGAGAGGACCCAGCCCGCGTCGGTGGGCTTGATCCAGAAGCTCAGCTCCACCTCGATGATCCGCGCGTGGTAGTCGATCCCGATGCTGACGTGACTGTCGGTGTAGCTCCAGCGGAACTCCGCGAGATCGAGTTCGCCGAGCCAGGACAGATCCCGTTCCCACTCGTCGGCGGCGAACTCCTCATCGGTGCTCGCCTCGACGGAAGCGGTCCACAGCGCGTCGAGGACATGCCGGACCGGGGAGTGAGCGACGAGTTGTTCGGCCTCAGGGATCCGCCCGGCGCGGAGCAGGCCGAAGTAGGTGCGAAGGACCTCTTCGACGTCGGTCCTGCCGGGCAGCTCCGTCCAGATCTTCATCGCGAAATGATAGGAGTTCCGCGGCGCGGCGCCGGCCGACGGGCCGCGGGGGGAGACCGCCCTACTTGTCCGCCAGGAACGCGTCGAACGTACGCGGCGGACGCCCCGTCAGATCCCGCACCGCCGTCGTCACCTCGGACATCGAGCCGGCCGCCATGTCCGCGTAGAGCCAGAGAAGATCATCCACGAACCAGGCGGGCAGCCCTTGCGCCCGCAGGCCCTCGGCCGCCTCCTCGGGCGGCTGGTCATGGAAGGGAACGGCGAGCTTCGCGGCGATCTCCTCATGCGTCAACGCCTCCGGCCCGGTCAGCGCATAGGTCTCACCGGCGCCGGGCGGACCGGTCAGCAACACGGCCGCGCAGTCGGCCACATCGGAGGCGTCGACGTACGCCACCCGCCCCGCGCCGTAAGGGCCCGCCAGGACGCCGCCGTGCGTGAACCCGCCCTCCCCGGTGAAGAAGTTCTGCATATAGCCGGTGGGCCGCAGTGACGACCATCGCAGCCCGGACGCTTCGAGATGCCGCTCGATCTCCCAGTGCGCGCGCACCGACAGCTTCGCGTCCGGACCGGGCTCCCACGCCGACACCTTCACCACCCACGAGACCCCGGCGGCCCGTGCCGCGTCGATGGCGCCGGTCTGCTGCCGCACCATCGGCTGCTGTCCGGCCACGGGGAGCGCACCGCCGCTGTTGAGCAGAAGCCGGTCGACACCCTTCAAGGCGGTCACCATCGAGGCCGGATCGTCGAAGTCCCCGACGACGAACTCGCAGCCCAACTCCGCACCCTTGCCCGCGTCCCGCACCAGCGCCCGGAAGGGCACGCCCGCCTCCGCGAGCGCCCGTACCAAGTACCGGCCGATGGTGCCGGTCGCACCCGTCACAAGAATCATCCTGTCCCCCACGTCCGTCCGAGAAGGCGTCAAGAGTCCTCCCCGACAGTACCGGAGGCAGCGTCCGCTTATCGGGACAACGACGATCCTCTTCGATTAATCAAGTTTGACTAGCTGACGGAACGGGCATACGCTGCGAGCGAGCGATCTAGTCAAGCTTGACCAATGAAGCACGGGAGACAGCATATGCCCCTTCTGCCCGACACCGGTTACACCCCGACCTCGGACGAACTCGCCTCCGTCCAGGCGTGGTTCGCCGCGTACGACGCCTACAGCGCCAAGCGCGACATCGCGCGGATGGCGGACGTCGCCGTCTTCCCGCTCAATCTCATCAGCGACAACTCGGCCGGCGACGGGGCGTCGGCCCAGTGGGACAGGGAGCAGTTCGTCGCGACGATGACCCATGTGATGGGCGACGGCGGGGACGGGGACCTGACGTTCGAGTCCGTACGTACGCCCGTCTTCCTCACGTCCGCGATGGTCGTCGTCTTCACCGACTCCACGATGACGACGGCCGGGGGCGAAACTCAACAGCTGCGCTACGCGGACGTGTTGATCAAGCGGAACGGCGAGTGGGCGTTCCAGACCATGATCCAGGGCGGCTGGGGCGACAACCTCGGCTGAGCCACGAGGAGCCACCGGCCGGGGCGGCCCTTCCACGGGGGAAGGGCCGCCGACGCGTCACCGCCGCCCCGGGGGGGGTGGTCTTCTCTTAAGGCGCGGCCGGCCCGCCGGGAGCGCCGAGGGGAGCGCCCGCGAACCGGGTGATGAGGAAGTCGAGCCGTTCCCCCTGGGCGTCCGGCGGGATGCGGCCGCTGCCGGACAGGACGGCCATACCGTGCAACGCGCTCCAGGTGACTTCGGCGACCAGTTCACGCCGGTCGTCGTCCGGACGGAAGCAGTCGACGAACTCGTCGAAGCAGGCCCGTAGCGGGGGCGGTGTCTCGGCGCTCGCGAACTTCAGGTCGGTGGGCAGGACGAACATGGCCTGGTAGAGGGCGGGTCGCTCGGTCGCGAACTCCAGATAGGCGCCGCAGACGGCGCGCAGAGCCTGCCCCGCCCGGGATTCAGGCGCGGGGGCGGCCTGTCGCGCGCGGCGCAGTTGGGCGGCGAGTTCGATGAAGCCGTCCATGGCGACGGCGCGCACGATGTCGTTCCTGCCGCTGAAGTGGCTGTACAGCACCGGCTGGCTGTACTCGACGCGTTCGGCCAGCCGTCGTGTCGTCACCGCCTCCCAGCCTTCGGTCTCCGCGAGTTCGCGCGCGGCCGTGACGATCAGTTGATGACGGTGGGCGCGTTCGCGTTCGCGGCGCTCGCTGATGGCGGACATGACGACATTCTAGCAACGCTAGACATCCTGTCGAGGGCAGAGCTATCGTCGCTCCAGTTACTAGCGCCGCTAGATCCACTGTGGGCGCTGCTACCGGGAGGGGAACCAACCCATGCTCACCAACATCGCCAACGTGCTCGCCGGACTGATCGGCGCGGGCGTCATCCTCATGGGCGCGCGTGCCTTCTGGGCACCGGAGGCCGCGGCCGGCTTCGGCATCCCCGACACACCGACCGAGGACAGCAGCTTTCGGGCCTGGCTGACCGTCAAGGCCGTACGCGACATCGCCTCGGGGCTCTTCATCTTCATCCTGCTGGCCGGCGCGACACCGCATCTGCTGGGCTGGTTCATGCTGGCCGCCGCCGGCATACCCGTCGGCGACGCACTGATCGTGCTGCGCAGCAACGGGCCCAAGGCGACCGCGTACGGCGTCCACGGGGCCACCGCCGCGGTGATGCTGCTGATCGGCGTGCTGCTGCTCGTCGCGTAATCGCGTAGTCCCGTAGTCCCGTAATCGCGTGTCGGACCCCGGCGATGCCCTGCGGCTTGACCGACTACCGCCCGGCGGCCAGCACGGCCGTGAGACCCTCCCGCAGATCCTTGACGAAGTACTCGGGAACCTCCAGCGACGGGAAATGCCCCCCGCTTTCGGGCGACTTCCAGCGGACGATCCGCCGGTACCGCTCCTGCGACCAGGCGCGCGGATACTTCTCGATGTCGCGGGGATACATGGTGATCGCCGACGGGACGTCGACCCGGAGTTCGGGGTCGAGCGAGTTGTGGCTCTCGTAGTAGATACGGGCCGACGACGCGCCGGTGCGGGTCAGCCAGTACAGGGTGACGTTGTCCAGGACCCGGTCCCTGGACAACGTCTCGAACGGGCTGTCCTCGGTGTCCGACCACTCGGCGAACTTGTCCAGGATCCAGGCGAGAAGCCCGACCGGCGAGTCGACGAGCGAGTACCCGATGGTCTGCGGCCGGGTCGCCTGCTGCTTCGCGTACGCCGCGCGGTGGCGCCAGAAGTCGCGGGTCTCCTCGGTCCATTCGCGCTCGGCGGCCGTCAGACCGTCCGTGGTCAACCCGGGGGGCGCCTCCGCGAAGGTGGTGTGGATGCCGAGTACGTGCTCCGGGAACCTGCCGCCGAGGACCGTGGTGATATTGCCTCCCCAATCGCCGCCGTGGGCCACGAACCTGCCGTAACCGAGCCTTCCCATCAGCTCCACCCAGGCGGCCGCGATCTTCTCGGTCCCCCACCCGGTGGTGGCCGGCTTGTCGCTGTAACCGAAACCTGGCAGCGACGGGACCACGACGTGGAACGCCGGCGCGTCCGCGTCCTTCGGATCGGCCAACTCGTCCACCACATCGACAAACTCGGCGATGCTGCCCGGCCAGCCGTGCGTCAGGATCAGAGGAGTGGCCTCCGCGCGCGCGGACCGGCGGTGCAGGAAGTGGATTCCCAGATCATCGATGGTCGTACGGAACTGGCCGATCCCGTTGAGGCGCGCTTCGAACGGCCGCCAGTCGTACCCGGTACGCCAGTAGTTCACGACCTCGACAAGGTCGGCGAGAGGAACGCCCTGATCCCATCGGCGCGGGTCGGGCGCGGCGCGACGGACCGTCTCCGCTTCCGGCAGCCGTGCCGCGGCCAGTCGCGCGCGCAGATCGTCCAGGTCGGTGTCGGTCGCGTGGGCTTCGAATGCTTGTACGTCGTCGGTGGGACGGGGCATGAGACCTCCTGACATCGCGGAACCGGCTAAGACGGTTCTAACAGCTCTCGATGGCGGCGCGCAACCGGCTAAGGTGGTTCCATGCGTGCTCAGTTTCCTGAATTCCGTCTCGGCAAGGTGCTGGCGACCAGCTTCACGGGGACTCTCTCGGAGCGTCACGGCACAGCCGTGGAGCGCATTCCCACGCCGGACCGACTGGTCGACTGGCTGGCGGTGAGCGGCCTCGCCGTGGAGTCCTGCACCCCCGCCCAGCTCGAACGCGCCTGGGAGTTGAGGGAATCGATTCACGCCGTCGCGACGGCGGCCGCCCGCCGGGACCCCCTCCCGGCGCCCGCTGTCCAGGTCATCAACGACCGCAGCACGCAGGGCCGGGCCGTGGCTGTCCTGACGCCCGAGGGCGATCGGCGATGGCGGCTCGGCTCGGCCTCCGCCGTGGAGGACGCCCTGGGCGTTGTCGCCGCCGACGCGATCAGCGTCGTCGCGGGCGAACGAGACGGAAGACTGGCCCTGTGCTCGTCGCCGACCTGCCGGGCGGCCTTCTTCGACACCAGCCAGAGCCGCACCCGCAGATGGTGCGACATGAACACGTGCGGGAATCGCCAGAAGAAGGCGCGCTTCAACGCGCACAAGCACGAGAGCCCCGGATCGGGTACGTAGTCGTCGCGTCCCACGTCATCCCGACGACTTCCGCATCACTCCCTATTTTCCTCACTGGGCATCCGACGGCATCCGACAGGGTAGCTTGAGGTAATATTCGTGCACATGGAGAGCGGTGAACGTGAGCTGTACTCGGTCGGCGAAGTCGCCGAGCGGCTGGGACTGCATGTGCGGACGGTGCGTAACTACGTCCGCGACGGGCGGCTGAAGGCTGTCCGGATCGGCAAGCAGTACCGCATCAGCCGGGCGGACTTCGAGGCCCTGACCAGCCTCCCGGAGGCCGGAGATGCCGCGAAGGCCGGGGAAGCCGGGGAGGCCGCCGCCGGCATTCCGCGCGTGCGGCACGTCGAGGTGTCGAGCATCGTGCAGATCGATTCGGTCGGCCCGGAATCGGCGAGCCGGCTGAGCACTCTCGTCACGGCGAGCGCGCAGTCCGTACGGGACACGGCCGACTCCCTGCGTATCCAGGTGGTTTACGACGAGGAACGGGCCCGCATGAAGATCGTGATCCTGGGCGGCGCCGCCGACACCGCCGCTCTGCTGAACCTGATCGACAGCGTGCTCGGGCCGGGCAACGACCTGCTGCCCACCGAAGGATGGGAGACGGACCGTGCCTGATCTGCTCGTGGAGCACCACGGCGTACACGTGCTCGTGTGCGGCGCCGACGGCGCCTCGATCGGCAGCGTCCAGGACGCGCTCGACCAGTTGGTCGGCGCGGCCTACGAGGGCGCGGAGCTGGTCGCCGTCCCGGCCGGACGGTTCGACGACAGCTTCTACGACCTCAGCAGCGGCCTGGCCGGCGAGATCCTCCAGAAGTTCGCCAACTACCGGCTCCGGCTGGCCGTGGTGGGGGACATCTCGCGCCATCTGCTGGCCAGCTCGGCCCTGCCCGATCTCGTACGGGAGGGGAACCGCGGCCGGGACATCTGGTTCGTGACCGACATCGACGAACTCACGGCGCGGCTCGGCAAGTCCACTCCCTGATGCCGAGCAGCAGGCCACGCGGCGTCCCGACCGCGGGCGGGAACGGCTGGTGCTCGGCGATCGGCCGGAACCGGCCGTGGCGGTGTTACTCGCAGAACACCTGCACCTTGGCACCGGGGTCGTCGACATCGACGACGACCTCGTCCAGCTGATCGATGAACTCCTCGATGTGCTGCGGCTTCAGCTCGGTGAGGTCGATCGGCACCCCGGACTTGTCCAGCGCCGCATTGACCCGGGTGAGCGCCTGCGGAGGGATGAGGCTCGCGAGCCGGACCCCCGCGCGCAGCAGCTGCAACGGGATCTGGACGTTGACGCGGCTCGGCCCGTCGCCGCCGCCGTCGTCCTCCGAACTCACGAGCACGCGCAGGTACTTGGGCCGGGTCTTCGGGCGGGGCGCGGCTCCCGGGGGCGACTCGGGCCGGTCGCGTTCGAGGGCGTTGATCAGCCGCTCGGCCTCGTCCGCGGTGATCTTGCTCTCGGCCAGCATCTGAAGGACCTGGCGGCGCTGCTCGTTCATCGTTGTTCTTCCCCTCTGGCTCTTCGATTCATCGGCTCTACGGCTCTACGGCTCTGCGACTCTGAGACTCGTCGGCTCATCTGACGCTTATCAGCAGGGCGGTCCGGCCCTGCTCGATCTCGAACCGGGTGCCGGGCAACGCCCACATCAGCTGCCCGGCGCCGCGCACCGCGGCCGGCACGACCGCCGGGCTCACCCGGAGGACGACGCAGGCGACCAGCCCGGCCGGCACGGCGAGCAGCAGGAGCGGTGACAGCACCAGCAGGACCGGCAGGACCGGGACGTACAGCCGCAGTCGGCGACCGTCGGAACGCCGGCCCCGCACCGTCACCAGGTACGGCATCATCGGGACTTCTCCAGTTCGGCCAGCGCCTCCTCGACGCCGATCTCCCCCCGCCGCAGGCGGTCGACGACATCGGCGCCGGTGGGCGCCGGGTCGGTGTCGACGAAGTCGAGATGCTCGGCGATCCGGTTCAGCCGGGACTTGACCGTCGGGTAGCTCACCCCGAAGATCCGCTCCATCTCCTTGATCGACCCGTGCGACCGCACGAACGCGGCGACGAACACCTGATCGTCGCCGCTGAGTTGAGCCAGTTGCGGCGTCTCGAACTGCCCCTCGACGGCGATGCCACTGCCGACGAGGCGGACCCGCTCGACCACGAACGGCTGCCCGTGCGTCAGGTCCGTCAGCTCCTGCCAGTCCACGCTTGACTCCCTTGCTCTCAGCGATGCGCTCGCCATTCATTTCTATGTTGACTTTCTTAAGATGTCAACGAGCGAAGCTTGATTTTCATCATTCAGACTTCAACACCCAGACCGAGGCGCAGCACTGGCACCGCAACATGGCACCTACGGGCTTGCGTATAGCACCACAATGGTGCCACTATGACGTCATGGACCTCACGCCGTATGTCGACAACCTCCGCCGCGAACTCGCGGTGGCCGCCGAAGCCGGCGGCGACGAAGCCCGCGCGCTGGCCGAGCGGCTCACCGCCCCCCTGGAGTCGGCGACCCGCCTGACGATGCTCAACGTGCTCTCCGCCGCGATGGACGAGATCACCCGTGAACTCGCCCCCGGCTCCGTCGACGTACGACTGCGCGGGCTCGACCCCGACTTCGTCGTGACACAGCCGGCGCGCGACGAGGCGTACGAGGCGTACGACACGAGCGGGCCCGCCGAGCCGCTCAAGGCGCCGGCCCCGGCACCCGCCGACGGCGAGGACGGCGGCGGCACCGCCCGCGTCAATCTGCGCCTGCCCGCCCACCTCAAGACACGTGCCGAGGAGGCCGCGAGCCGCGAGGGCCTGTCGGTCAACGCCTGGCTGGTACGAGCCGTGTCCGCCGCGGTCGAAGGCGGTGGCGGCACCCCGTCACGTACGCCGGAGAAGTCCCGCACCACCCGCACCGTCGGACAGAGCTACACGGGCTGGGTCCGCTAGCCGCACCACGCCCCCCACGCACCACCAGCAGGGACGCCACCAAGACCCAAGAGGACGGGACAGCCATGCCTTCTTTCGACGCTTCTTACGACTCTCCTTTCGACACCCCCGGACCCATCTCCGCCAACATCCACGTGGAGGCCGGATCCATCCGGTTCATCGCCACCGACCGGCTCGACACCCTCGTGGAGGCGCACCCCCGCGACCCGAAGAAGGACGCGGACGTGCGGACGGTCGAGCAGACCGAAGTGCGTTGCGTGAACGGCCTGTTGACCGTCAAGACGCCCAAGCAGCGCTATCTCGTCGGCCGCACCGGCGCCGTCGACGTGACGGTCCAACTGCCCACCGGTTCCGAGGTGGAGGTGACCGGCGCCTGGGCCCAGGTGCACGGCGAGGGCAGGCTCGGCAAGGTCCGGGTGAAGACCTCGTCGGGCGACGTCCGCCTCGACACCACCGGGCCGCTGGAGGTCATCGCCTCGCACGGCAGCATCACCGTGGACCACGTCCAGGGCCCGGCCGAGATCACCACCAGCTCCGGCAGTCTGCGCGTCGGGACCGTGGACGGCCCGGCCATCCTGAAGAACTCGCACGGCACCACGACCGTCGGCGACGCCCTGGGCGATCTGCGCGTGAGCGGCGCCAACGGCGACATCCTCATCGAGCACGCCGAGGGCTCCGTGACCGCCACCACCTCGCACGGCGCCCTGCGTGTCGACGACGTCGCCCGCGGCACCGTTCAGCTGGAGACCTCCTACGGCGCCATCGAGATCGGCATCCGCCAGGGCACGGCCGCCTGGCTCGACGCCGGCTCACGCGCCGGACAGGTGCACAACGCGCTGACCGCCTCCGACAGCCCGGACAAGTCCGAGGACACGGTCGAGGTCAGGGCCCACACCCGCTTCGGCAACATCGACATCCGCCGCGCCCGGTCCTGACCCGCCCAACTCCCCTACCGGCAGAACCGCTTCACGGGCTCACGGGCTCACGGGCTCACGGGCTCACGGCGTCCAGCGCCGGGGTGAGCACCGCGAACGCCAGGTCCGTCAGCACCGCCGGGTCCCGCGTACCGTCGCTCTCGCTCCACCGCTGCAGCACCGTGTCGAACGCGGTGAGCGCCATCCCCGCCGCCAGCCGCGGATAGAGATCCGTCGCGGGATCGAGACCCAGCCGGCGCCCCAGCTCGGCCGTCAGGTCGTCACGCCACTGCGCCTCCCGCTCAAGCAGGCGCGCGCGCAGGGCGGGCGTACGGAGAATCAGCCGCACCACGCGCAGCGTCCGGTCGGCGTGGTCCGGGTGGTCGGCGGCGCACGCGGCGAGCGCGACCCAGACCGCGTGGCGCAGCGCGACGGAGGGCGGTTCCCCGGCGGGGCGGGCCGCCAGCTCCGCGTGGATGCCGGCGCCCAGGTCGGCCAGGAACTGGACGACCACGTCCTCCTTGGACGCGAAGTACCGGAAGAACGTCCGCTTGGACACTCCGGCGGTCGCCACGATCTCGTCGACGGTGACGACGTCGAACCCCTTCGACGCCAGCAACTGCAGCGCCGCCTCGGTCAGTTCGTTCGCGACGAGCTGACGTTTGCGCTCGGCCAGGGTGCCTGCGGATCGGGTACTCACCCGGCAATCGTAGCGCCGATGCCCTGCACGACACTCGGTAGCATCTCGCTACTCTGCGCCATGCCCGGCAACTCGTGCCACGGGTGTGCGCAGCAGATACACGCTCGTCGCGTACAGCGCCGCCGCCGAGCCGAAGCCCGGGAGTGCCGTCCACAGGGCGGGAGTTGACGTCAGCGGGGCCAGGACCGCGGCCGCCGCGGCCGCCACGCACATCGCCGCGCCCGTGAGGTGGTAGGCGCGAATTCCGAAGAGGCGGGCCAGCGGGAAGAAGTGGACGCCCACCACCATGGCGACGAACGCCGGGATCGCCTCCGCGTGGTCCGTCGCCACCAGGACGCGGGCGACGGCAAAGATGGCCACCCACTCCGCCACGACCACCAGGCCGAAGATCAGGCCCGCCTTCTTCTTGCGGTCGGCCGTCGGCTCGCCCGCCGTCGGGGCGTCGGCCGCCCCGCGCCCCATGCGGAAGCCCAGCACGGCGAAGGTGATCGAGACGACCGCGCCGACCGCGAGGACCGCGCGGCCCGGTGTGACCGGCATGTCGGTGACGCCGCAGGCCATCCAGCCGAGGCCGAAGAAGGCCATGACACCGGCGCCGCTCGCGCGACCGCGCAGTTCGGCGCGGGATATGCCGGGGTGGGGGCCTGCGGCCGGGGCGGTGGTCATGGGGCGGTGTCCTTACGGCGGAGAGAAAGGCCAGCGCGATTGTGCCAGTAGTCCGGCCTGCCGTACGGCGCGCTCCGGCGCAGGCCGGGAGGGCGGCGGCGAACGAAGGGCGGCGGGACGTGAAATCCGTCCCGCCGCCCTCAGCCGTGGCCGTACCGCCGGCTACTTGATGATCGTGATCCGGTCCGTCGCCGGCGGCGCCAGCGGCGCGTCGGCCGTGGAGTTCGCCGCGAGGTAGGCGTTGAACAGGTCCAGGTCGGACGCGCCGACCAGCTTGTTCGTGCCCTGGCCCAGTGCCGCGAAGCCGTCGCCGCCGCCCGCGAGGAACTCGTTCATCGCGACGCGGTAGGTCTTGGCCGGGTCCAGCGCCTCACCGTTGAGCTTCACCGAGGAGGTGACGATCCGGTCGGCGCCGGTCTTGGTGTTGTCCAGCGTGTAGGAGAGGCTCTTCGAGATCTGGAGGATCTTGTTGGAGGTCGCGTTGGCGCCGCTGACCTGCTGCTGGAGCGCGGTGATGACCTGCGCCCCGGTGAGGTCGACCACGTTCATCATGTTGGTGAACGGCTGGACGGTGAACGCCTCGCCGTACGTCACCACACCGTCGCCCTCGCTGCCCGACTGGGCGTACACGAGGTCGGCGCGGATACCGCCCGGATTCATGAACGCGAGCTGGGCGCCGCCCTTGTCGGCCGGGGCCAGGCCCGCGAGCTGGGCGTCGGCGATGACGTTGCCGAGCGGCGTCTCGGGCGTGGTGGCACCGCGCCCGTTGATGTCGGCGGAGATGAAGCCCTGCGGCGTACCGGCGATCGGCGCCGCGGTCTTGTTCCAGCGGGCGATCAGGTCGGTCAGGTCCGGGGCCTTGGCCTGCTCACGGGTGACGACGTGGTTGGCCGACTTCACCTTCGTACGGACGATGTCCTTGGTCCGCAGGTCGTAGGTGAGCGTGGTGTCCGTGTAGACCTTGCCGAACGACGAGGCCGAGGTGACCATGCGGTCGTTGCCCGCCGGGTCGGGGAGCGTGCACGCGTACGCCTGGTGCGTGTGGCCCGTCACCAGCGCGTCGACCTTGGGCGTGATGCCCTTGGCGATGTCCACGATCGGACCCGAGATGCCGTCACCGGGACCGGGGCTGTCGCAGTCGTAGTTGTACGAGGTCGAGGCCGGGGCCCCGCCCTCGTGGATCAGCGCGACGATCGACTTGACGCCCTGGCGGTCCAGTTCCTTGGCGTACTTGTTGACGGTCTCGATCTCGTCGTGGAACTTCAGGCCCTTGACGCCCTCGGCGGTGACGATGTTCGGGGTGCCCTCCAGGGTCACGCCGATGAAGCCGACCTTGACGCCGTTCTTCTTCCAGACCGTGTACGGCTTGAGGACCGGCTTCCCGGACTTCTCGTACGTGGCGTTGGCCGCCAGGTAGGGGAAGTCGGCGCCCTTGAACTTCTTGCCCTTCTCGTAGCAGCCCTCGACCGGGTGACAGCCGCCCTTCTGGAGGCGGGTCAGCTCGGCGGAGCCCTCGTCGAACTCGTGGTTGCCCACGGCCGTGACGTCGAGGTCGATCTTGTTGAGCGCCTCGATGGTGGGCTCGTCGTGGAACAGCCCGGACAGCAGCGGGCTCGCGCCGACCAGGTCACCGGCCGCGGCGGTGACGGAGTACGGGTTGCCCTTGCGCGCGGTGCGCAGCGAGGAGGCCAGGTACTCGACACCACCGGCGGGGACGGCCTTGACCGTGCCGTCCGCCTGTATCTCGTTGACGTTGCCCGCGGAGCCGGCCGGCGGCTCCAGGTTCCCGTGCAGGTCGTTGAAGGACAGCAGCTGGACATCGACGGTGCGGGGCTTGGGGTGCCCGTGTCCGTCGCCGTGCCCGTGGCCGCGGTCCTGCGCCCCGGCGGCGGGCGCGGCGGCGGCGAGAGCGCCGAGTGTGGCAAGTCCGGCTACGGCGGCGAGCACCCGCCGTGCCGCGCGGTTTTTCTGCGGTGTCGCTGACATCGATCCCCTTGTTGCTTCCGCTTGTAAGTTCCGTGTGAGGGAGAACAGCTGCGAGCGGCAGCCTAGGGTCCACGCGCGTAGAGCAACAGGGGTGTTCGGGTTACGACCTGGTTGCCAATGCCCGTCGACGGGTGGTCGGCGGCGGACCGGTACCCGGGGGATCGCGCGGGTGCGCCGTACCCTCGACGCATGACTGATACCGCAGCCGCCGATCCGGGTCGGCAGATCGAGACCCTCGACGAGATCACCCCCGAGCAGGCACGGGCCGTCCTCGAACTGCTCGACGCGGCGGCCCGGTCGGACGGGGTGCAGGCCGTGTCCGAGCAGGGGCGGTTGCAGTTGCGCGGGGGGCCGAGGGCCGGGGTGCGGCACTTTCTGCTGACCGCCGGCGGGGAGCTGACGGGGTACGCCCAGTTGGAGGACACCGACCCCGTCGAGGCGCCGGCCGCCGAGCTGGTCGTGCATCCGTCGCACCGGGGGCGCGGGCACGGGCGGGCGCTCGGGGCCGCGTTGCTCGCCGCGTCCGGGAAGCGGCTGCGGGTGTGGGCGCACGGCGGCAAGTCGGCCGCCCGGCATCTTGCACAGGTCCTCGGGCTGACCATGTTCCGTGAACTGCGCCAGTTGCGGCGGCCGTTGGAGCCGCTGGACATCGCCGAGCCGGTCCTCCCCGACGGTGTCACCGTCCGTACCTTCGTACCGGGCCGGGACGACGCCGACTGGCTCGCCGTCAACGCCGCCGCGTTCGCCCACCACCCCGAGCAGGGCGGACTCACCCAGCGCGATCTGGACGACCGTGTCGCCGAGTCGTGGTTCGACCCGAAGGGCTTCTTCCTGGCCGAGCGGGACGGCCGGCTCGTGGGCTTCCACTGGACCAAGGTGCACGCCGCCGAACACCTCGGTGAGGTGTACGTCGTCGGCATCAGCCCCGACGCGCAGGGCGGCGGCCTCGGCAAGGCGCTCACCGCGATCGGGCTGCGGCACCTGGCCGCGCAGGGCCTGCCGACGGCGATGCTCTACGTCGACGCCGACAACACGGCCGCCGTGACGGTGTACGAGCGGCTGGGCTTCGCGACGCACGAGGTGGACCTGATGTACCGCACGGAGTCGTGAAGGATCCGGCGGAGGACCAGGTGAAGGACCCGGCGAAGGATCCGGCGGAGCGCCTGGTCAAGTAGGCGGAGGGGCGGTGAAGTTGACACCGCCCCTTCCTCGTTCCATGCTTTCACTACTTCCCTAGTGAAAGGGTGCTTGCGGCGTGATCGAATACCGCATCGACCGGCGCAGCGGTGTCGCCACCTACCTCCAGATCGTCCAGCAGACCAAACAGGCACTCCGGCTCGGCCTGCTGGAACCCGGCGACAAACTGCCCACGGCACGCGAGGTCGTGGAAGCCACGGCCATCAATCCCAACACCGTCCTCAAGGCCTACCGCGAGCTCGAACGCGAAGGGCTCGCCGAGGGCCGCCGCGGGCTCGGCACCTTCGTACGCGGCACGCTCGGCGGCGACTCGGCCGACCACCGCGCCCTGCGCGGCGAGTTGCGCGCCGAACTCGGGGCGTGGACCGACCGGGCCCGCGCGGGAGGGCTGGAGAAGGACGACCTGACCGCGCTCTTCACCTCGGTCGTCGACGAACACTTCGAGCGCACGGACACCGACCGACAGAAACAGGGGAAAGACTCATGACAGCCGCCGCGATCGAGGCCACCGGCCTTGGCAAGCGCTACCGGAAGAGGGGCCGTTGGGCCCTGCGCGACTGTTCCTTCCGGGTCCCGCAGGGCCGTATCTGCGCCCTCGTCGGCCCCAACGGCGCCGGAAAGTCGACCCTCCTCGCCCAGGCCGCCGGACTGCTCGCGCCCACCGACGGCAGCGTCCGTGTCCTCGGCGAGCACCCGGCCGACGCCCGTGACCGCGTCGCGTACGTCGCCCAGGACAAGCCCCTGTACGGGCAGTTGACGATCCGCGACACCCTGCGGATGGGGCACGAGCTGAACCCCGGCCGCTGGGACGCCGAGACCGCCGAGCGGATCGTCGCCGAGGGCCGGCTCGACCCCGCCGTACGCGTCCGTACGCTCTCCGGCGGCCAGCGCACCCGCGTCGCGCTCGCCCTCGCCCTCGGCAAACGCCCCGAACTCATGCTGCTGGACGAGCCGATGGCCGACCTCGACCCGCTCGCCCGGCACCAGCTCATGGGCACGCTCATGTCCGAGGCCGCCGAGCGCGGCACCACGGTCGTGATCTCCTCGCACATCCTCACCGAGCTGGAGGACACCTGCGACTACCTGCTGCTCGTCGACGACGGACACGTCCGCCTCGGTGGCGAGATCGACGACCTGCTGACCGCGCACTCCCTGATCACCGGTCCCGTACGCGACCTGGCCCCGCACACGGTCGTGGACTCGCGCACCACGGGGCGCCGGCTCACGGCCCTGATCCGCCCCGAAGGCCCCGTCGACAGCGACTGGCAGGCCCTGCACCCCTCCCTGGAGGAACTGTTGCTCGCCCATCTGCGCTCGCCCGACGCGCCCGTGCTCCTGACCCCCAGCGCCGAGCAGAACGGCCGCACGGCGGTGACGGCATGAGCGCGCTCCTCGAACGGCCATCGGCCCCCGCACCGGCGGCGGCGCCGACGCGCCCCGGGCTGCGCGGTCCGCTCCGGGTCGCCGTCCGGCAGCACCGCACCGCCCTGCTGATCGCGGCCGGCGCGATCGCCGTCGGCGTGCTGATCCTTCTCGGCGTCCATATCTGGGCCGGGAGCGTGGCTTCGGACTTCGCGGCGACGGGCTGCTCGCTCTCGGGCTCCGACCGGGACTGCTTCCAGCGCGACCGTGACTTCTCCGACGACATGTTCCTCTTCGGTCGGGTGATGGACTACGGCAGCTTCTTCCTCCAGGTCCTTCCGGGCGTACTCGGCGCGTTCGTCGCCGGTCCCATGGTCGCGCGGGAACTGGAGTCCGGGACCTACAAGCTGGCCTGGACCCAGTCCGTCAGCCCGGCCCGCTGGCTCGCCTCGAAGCTGCTGACGCTCGCTGTGCCGGTGCTGCTCCTCGTTCCGCTGCTGACGGCCCTCCGCGCCTGGATCGCCTCGTCGGTGCCGGACAGCAGCCCGTACCCCCCGACGCCCTGGCACGAGACCACCACCTACCTCTCGCTCGGTACGGTCCCGGTGGCGTACGCGCTGCTCGGAATCGCGGCCGGCGCGCTCGTCGGACTGCTGGTCGCGCGGACCGTCCCCGCGATGTCCGTCGCCGCCCTGGCCCTGGGCGGGGTGTTCCTCACCATGCTCCAGTTCCGGGACCGGCTGTGGCCGGCCACCACGGTCACCAGTCGGCTGGACGGCTTCCCGTCGACCGGCGACGGGGACACCTGGTGGCTGGACAACGGGCTGACCAGGGCCGACGGCACTCGCATGCCCGACTTCGCCTGCAACAGCGCCACGCTGGACGAGCTGCCGTGCCTCGCGGACCGGGGCGCGACCGGCCGGTACGTCGACTTCCACCCCGAGTCGCACTTCTGGCCGATCCAGCTGGTCGAGACGGGCATCGTGCTGGTGCTGACCGCGGCGTGCGTCTTCGCCGCGTTCAAGGTATTGGGCCGGCGGCACGCCTGATCCGCCCGCCAGGTGGGGCCGTACGGGGTCCCCGTCCGCCACGGGGAGGCGGACGGGACCCCGTACGGCCCCACCCCGCTTCCCCTGCACGTCATGTCGCCGTTACCGGCCATTCAGACGCGCTTGCGACCCTCTCGGAATGCAGCCCGCTGTGCCCCCCACTCCGAACGGCAGGTTCCGTCTCGCCCCCGCCGGCTCCGACGCGCCTGTCATGCCTTCCGCGCGGAACAATGGAGGTATGAGCCAGCAGCCTGCCGAGACCCCGGTCCACCCGCAGCCGTCCGTCGGTTCCATCGCCGCGCACCGGCCGCACACGGTCAGCGCCGCCGTGTCCGATCTGGAGCCCGATCTCGACGCCGATCTCGACTCGTACGAGCAGGACAGCGACCACGAGGACGGGGAGCTGCCCCAGGGCCGCTTCCTCGACCGTGAGCGCAGCTGGCTCGCCTTCAACGAACGCGTACTGGAACTGGCCGAGGACCCCGCCACCCCGCTACTCGAACGGGCGAATTTCCTGGCGATCTTCGCGTCCAACCTGGACGAGTTCTTCATGGTCCGCGTCGCCGGCCTGAAGCGCCGCATCGCGACCGGCGTCGCCACCCGATCGGCCTCAGGGCTCCAGCCCCGCGAAGTGCTCGACCTGATCTGGACCCGGTCCCGGGAGATCATGGCCCGGCACGCCGCCTGCTTCCAGCAGGACATCTCTCCCGCGCTGGCCGACGAGGGCATCCATCTGATCCGCTGGGGCGACCTCACGGAGAAGGAGCAGGCGCGCCTGTTCACCCTGTTCCGGCAGCAGATCTTCCCCGTCCTGACGCCGCTGGCCGTGGACCCCGCGCACCCCTTCCCGTACATCTCGGGCCTCTCCCTCAACCTCGCGGTCGTCGTCCGCAACCCCGTCAGCGGCCACCGTCACTTCGCCCGCGTCAAAGTCCCTCCTCTGCTGACCCGCTTCCTGGAGGCGTCCCCGCAGCGGTACGTGCCGCTGGAGGACGTCATCGCGGCGCACCTGGAGGAGCTGTTCCCCGGGATGGAGGTCCTGGCGCACCACATGTTCCGGGTCACCCGCAACGAGGACCTGGAGGTGGAGGAGGACGACGCGGAGAACCTCCTCAAGGCGCTGGAGAAGGAACTGATGCGGCGCCGCTTCGGCCCGCCGGTCCGCCTGGAGGTCGAGGAGTCGATCGACCCGTACGTGCTCGACCTGCTGGTCCGCGAGCTGAAGGTGTCCGACGCCGAGGTCTATCCGCTGCCGGGGCCGCTGGATCTGACCGGGCTGTTCGGCATAGCCGCGCTCGACCGGCCGGAGCTGAAGTTCCCCAAGTTCATCGCGGGCACGCACCGCGACCTCGCGGAGGTGGAGTCCGCGTCGGCGCCGGACATATTCGCCGCGCTGCGGGAACGCGACGTACTGCTGCACCACCCGTACGACTCGTTCTCCACCTCCGTCCAGGCGTTCCTGGAGCAGGCGGCGGGCGACCCGGACGTGCTGGCGATCAAGCAGACGCTGTACCGGACGTCCGGCGACTCCCCGATAGTCGACGCGCTGATCGACGCCGCCGAGTCGGGCAAGCAGGTCCTGGTCCTCGTGGAGATCAAGGCCCGCTTCGACGAGCAGGCCAACATCAAGTGGGCGCGCAAGCTCGAAGAGGCTGGCTGCCATGTCGTGTACGGGCTGGTCGGGCTCAAGACGCACTGCAAGCTCTCGCTCGTGGTGCGGCAGGAGGGCGAGACCCTGCGCCGCTACAGCCATGTCGGCACCGGCAACTACCACCCGAAGACGGCACGGCTCTACGAGGACCTGGGCCTGCTCACGGCGGACCCGCACGTCGGGGCGGACCTCTCCGACCTCTTCAACCGGCTGTCGGGCTACTCGCGGCGCGAGACCTACCGCCGGCTGCTGGTCGCGCCCAAGTCGCTGCGCGACGGGCTGATCACCCGGATCAACAAGGAAGCGGCGCACCACCGTTCGGGCCGCCCCGCCTACGTACGCATCAAGGTCAACTCGATGGTCGACGAGGCCGTGATCGACGCGTGCTACCGCGCGGCGCAGGCGGGCGTACCGGTCGACATCTGGGTGCGGGGCATCTGCGCCGTGCGCCCCGGTGTGCACGGCCTGTCGGAGAACATCCGGGTGCGCTCCATCCTCGGCCGCTTCCTCGAACACTCGCGGGTCTTCGCCTTCGGCAACGGCGGCGAGCCCGAAGTGTGGTTCGGCAGCGCCGACATGATGCACCGCAACCTCGATCGTCGTATCGAGGCTCTGGTACGGGTCACCGACCCGGCGCACCGCGCGGCCATCACCCGGCTTCTGGAGACCGGCATGGCGGACAACACCGCCTCCTGGCATCTGGGCGCGGACGGGAACTGGACCCGGCACTCCGTCGACGCGGACGGGCAGCCGTTGCGGCACGTACAGGAAATGCTCATTGACGCCCGGAGGCGCCGGCGTGCAGCACCATGAAGCAGACACCGCCGGCTCGGTCGGTACGGCCCGGCCCTCCCTCTCCGACGACGCCTTCGAGGCGACCGCGGGGCAGGTGCTCGCCGGGTATCTGAACACCCGGTGCGGGGACTTCCTGCGCAGCCTGCGGCTGTACGGGGAGAGCGGCTCGGACACGGCGGCGGCCGAGGAGGCGGCGTCGGCGCTGCGCTGCTCGGCGCGGCGGATCGCGGGCAGCCTGCACACGTTCCGGGTGCTGCTCGACCCGGTGTGGGCGGACCAGCTCCGTACGGAACTGGGCTGGCTGTCCGGCACACTCGCGCAGGAGTACGCGTGCACGGCGCGGCTGCACCGGCTGGTGTCGGCGCTGGGGCGGCTGTCGGGGGCGGGCACGGTACCGACCGCCCGTAACGGCGAAGGCGCCTCCGCTCCGGCGGCCGCCGGAGCGCTGACGGTCGGGGCGTCGCGCGCCGGGGCGCTGCTGGAGCGGCAGTTGACCCTCGCGCGTACGCGGTCGCACTCGGCGGCGCTCCAGGCGCTGGGCTCGTCCCGCTTCCACGCGGTGGCCGACGCCGTCGCCGTACTGGCCTCGGAGGTGCCGCTGGCGCCGGTCGCGGGCGCGCCCGCCACCGAGATCCTGGCCTCCCCGCAGGGCGCGGCCGAACGAAGACTCCTCGACGCGGTCTCCGCGCTGCCCCTGACCCGTGCCGCCCACCCGTACAACGCGGACGCCCTGGTCCACGGCCTCTCCACGCCCTCCGACGGCGAGGCGCAGGACGCACCGTGGCACCAGGTGCGGCTGCTGCTCAGACTGCACCGGTACGCCCAGGAGGTCCGGCACGCGGGCGGCGCCCCGGACCCGGTGCTCGCCGACGCGGGCCGCGCGCTGGACCACCACCGCGACGCGGCCGAGGCGGCGGCCGCCGCGGCGAACGCGGCCCGCACACCGCGGATCGCCCCGGCGACGGCGTACGCGCTCGGGGTGCTGCACGCGGACCAGCGCCACGAGGTGGAGGCGGCGCGCTACGACTTCCAGCAGATCTGGGGGCGCCGGGCGGTGACCACACCATGAACGAACCGGGCACCACCGGCACCCGTACCGTCCTCGCGGCGGGCTGCGTGCTGTGGCGGAAGTCCCCGTACCGGGCGGACGGCACCGAGATCTGCCTGGTCCATCGGCCGAAGTACGACGACTGGTCCCACCCGAAGGGCAAGCTGAAGCACGCGGAGGACGCCCTGGCGGGGGCGCTGCGCGAGGTCCTGGAGGAAACGGGCCACCACTGCGCCCCGGGCGCCCGGCTCGGCACGGTCAGCTACGTGGCCAACGGCC
Source organism: Streptomyces sp. NPDC057307 (assembly GCF_042667665.1). Taxonomy (NCBI): domain Bacteria; kingdom Bacillati; phylum Actinomycetota; class Actinomycetes; order Kitasatosporales; family Streptomycetaceae; genus Streptomyces; species Streptomyces sp. NPDC057307. The sequence goes on from NZ_JBHUZM010000005.1 coordinate 110,421, forward strand.
GCCCCAAACAGGTCGTCTACTGGGCGGCCGAGGCGACGGCCGGCGCCTTCGCGGCGAACGACGAGGTGGACCGTATCCTCTGGCTGCCCCCGCCCACGGCCCGCGACCGGCTGACCCAGCCACGCGACCGCCTGCTGATCGACGCGCTGCTGGACTCACTGCCTTCGCACCCGTGATCCGCATGACAGTGCGCCCAGCAGCGATGGCGCGGGTCGTCGGCTGCCGGGTCCACCACATCGCCCGCTTCGAGAACGTGTTGCCCCTTGCCGGGTCGAACTCGCACGCCGCTCGCATCGTCCCGAGCACGCCGGACTGGAACAGAGCCTCGTAATCCATCCCGTGCTCCGGACAGCGCGGCACCAGGGAAGGCACCGGCCTCCAGTAGTGCGTGACCAGGCCGCTCCGCGCCCGAATTCCTCGGCGTCAGCATATCGGCCGGGCAGCACACGGACGGCTTCAGCACGCGGGCGTACAACCATTCGTGGAGGAGATCTGTCGACAGCTGCGTGAGTGTTCACTTCTCCGATCAGCGCCACCTTGCGGCATCAATTCCGTTCCGGGATTCACGGACTCGACGGCCGTACTTCATTTGGCGCACAAGCTCACGCCAGCCGATAACAGTCGATGACAGTGAGAATCCGTTGACACCGTCAACAGGTCTCGCCTCGAAGGAATTTACGCCTACGTGTACGGTAGCCATCTGGTCACACGGGGGCCTGCCACAGTGGGCGGTGTACAAGTTCCGAGCGCGGTGACACCTCCGGAAGCGGATGGCAGGCAAGGCGCTAAGGAGTGGCAGTGGGCGAGGAACTGATCGGCGGCAGATTTCGCACGACCGGGATCATCGGTTCCGGAAACATGGGTGAAGTCCACAGCGCCGAGGATGTGCGGGCGGCCGAGGGCACTTCGGAGCGCAACGTCGCGCTCAAGACCATCCTCCGCCGCCGGTCGGGGGCTCTTGTGGACAGCGGTACGGACACCAAGGCCATTCAGCGTTTCGCCCGTGAGGTACGCATCATGCGACGCCTCGACCACCCGAACCTCACCCACCTCATCGACGGCGGCGTCGATGAGACGCACGACGGTCAGCCGTATCTCGCCATGGAGCTGCTTGACGGTGAGACCCTTCGTGATCTGATCGGGGAAGAGCGGCAGCTCCCCGTCTCGTGGGCGGCCGCGATCGGCGCCCAGATCGCGGCCGGTCTCGCAGCGGCCCACACAGCCGGTGTGGTGCACCGCGACCTCAAGCCGGCGAACGTCATGCTGACCCGTGGCGGCATCGTCAAGGTTCTCGACTTCGGCATGGGCCGTATCGCGGACGATCCGGACGAGGCCCGCCTGACCAACACAGGGGTGAGCGTCGGTACGGCGCGGTACATGGCACCCGAGCAGTTCGAGGCCAAGCAGGTCACCCAGGCCGCAGACCTCTACGCGCTCGGATGTGTGCTGTACGAGATGCTGGTCGGGGTCCCGCCGTTCACCAGCGAATCGGCTTACGAGCTCGGCGACAAGCACGTGCACAGCACCCCCACCTCAGTGCGCGTCATTCGAAGTGCCGTCCCCTCCGAGCTGGCCCGGCTTCTGGATCGCCTGCTCGCGAAGGACCCAGCCTCCCGTCCGGCCGACGCGGTGGCCGTCCGCGACGCCATGCTGCCCTTGGCCGCCGTCGACGACGGCGCGCATCTCCCCCGGTGGGCCGCGCTCGACCCGGTCCTAGCCATCCGGGCGGCGACGCCCGCGATAGCGATAGCGCCCGAACCGGTAGAGCCCCATCGTGCCTCTACCTCACCGGGCATGGATGTCTTCGGCGTCCACCGCACGCTGATCAAGGAGTACCGCTCGTTCACCGAGGGCGGCACCGTCATCCGCGACGACCGGATCGCCGCGTTCGTCGAGGACGACCTCAACGCGAAGTCCCAGTGGCCCGACCCCTGGCTGTCCCTCAACCCTTTCTTCGCGGGCGGCGGCACGGTCCTTGAGCTGGCCGGACAAGGCGTGCTGCACGAGGAGTGCGCCCGGATCTTCCAGGCCAGGAAGACCGAGGGCGGCACGGTCCCCGACGGCCGCCCGCTGACGCTCCACCAGCATCAGCGCGAGGCCGTCGACGCCGCCCGGACGGGAGCCTCGTACGTACTGACGACCGGCACCGGATCCGGGAAATCGCTCGCCTACATGGTCCCGATCGTGGACAAGGTCCTGAAGGAGCGGGAAGCGGCGGGCCGTCGTGCCGAGAAGAGGGTGCGCGCCATCATCGTGTACCCGATGAACGCGCTCGCCAACAGCCAGCTCAAGGAGCTGGAGAAGTATCTGCGCGACGGTTACGGCGCGGGCCGGGAGCCGGTCACCTTCGCTCGCTACACGGGCCAGGAGAACGACGAGCGCCGCAGGGAGATTCGTGACAACCCGCCGGACATTCTGCTCACCAACTACGTGATGCTGGAGCTGATGCTGACGCGGCCCGCCGACCGGGCGAGCCTCATCAAGATGGCCCAGGGCCTTGAGTTCCTGGTCTTCGACGAGCTGCACACCTACCGCGGCCGGCAGGGCGCCGACGTGGCCCTGCTGATCCGCCGGGTCCGGGACGCGTGCCAGGCGCAGGAGAACCTCCAATGCATCGGCACCTCGGCCACCATGTCCACCGAAGGCACTCTCGACGACCAGAAGAAGGTCGTCGCCGGTGTGGCGAGCACCCTCTTCGGTACGACCGTTCGCCCCGAGCACGTCATCGGCGAGACCCTGGTCCGTGCCACCGACGATGCCCCGGACGCCGTACCGCCCGAGCGGCTGACGGCTCCCGCCGCCCCGCGCGCGTACGCCGACCTCGTACGCGACCCGCTCGCGCGCTGGATCGAAACCCGCTTCGGTCTCACCACGGACAGCGCCACGGGGCGGCTGGTCCGTCAGCGCCCGACGAAGATCGAGGTCGCGGCGGAAGAACTGGCCGCGCGGTCCGGAGTCTCCGAGGACAACTGTGCCGCCGCGATCCGCGCCACGCTGGAAGCGGGCTCACAGGCCGCTCATCCGGTCACCGAACGTCCGTTGTTCGCCTTCCGGCTCCACCAGTTCCTCTCCAAGGGCGACACGGTCTACGTCACCCTTGAGGACAAGCTCTCGCGCCACCGCACCCGCTCCTACCAGCTCGAACAGCCGGGCAGTGGCGGAAAGTTGCTGATGCCGCTCGCGTTCTGCCGGGAGTGCGGCCAGGAGTATCTGACCGTCTGGCGCAACGAGAAGGACGGAGAGGTCCGATACGGGGCACGCCGGGACACCTCCGCGACAGGCGGGCGTCAGGGCGACGGCTATCTGTACGTCGACCACGACCGCCCCTGGCCGGCCGGTACGCAGTACGCGGTCGACGACCGCCGACTGCCTGAATCATGGCTGGAGTTGGACGACAAGGGCCAGGAGGTCGTCAAGAAGTCCTACCGCGAGCGCGTGCCGCGCGCCGTCACCGTCGACCCACTGGGCCGGGAGGGGCAGGGCGAACTCCAGGCGGCGTTCGTCCCGTCTCCCTTCCTGTTCTGCCTCCACTGCGGAGTCGCGTACGAGCAGACCCGCGGAAAGGACTTCGCGAAGTTGGCGACCCTCGACCAGGAGGGCCGGTCGTCGGCGACGTCGCTGATCTCGGCCTCGGTGGTCCGGTCCCTGAAGTCCGTACCCGAGAAGGCTCTGGACAAGAAGGCACGCAAGCTTCTCACCTTTGTGGACAACCGTCAGGACGCGTCGCTCCAGGCCGGTCACTTCAACGACTTCGTACAGATAACCCAGTTGAGGGGCGCGCTGTACCGGGCGGCTCTCGACGCGGGTGAGGACGGTATTCACCATGAGGATCTGGCGTCCACGGTGGCGGGCGCGCTGGCCCTCACCACCCTGGACTACGCGGGCGAGAGCGACCTCCCGCCATCACTCGCCCGCAACGCCGCCAGAACGCTGCGCGACGTGATCGCCTTCCGGCTCTATCTGGACCTAGAGCGCGGCTGGCGCATCACCATGCCGAACCTGGAACAGACCGGCCTCCTGGAGATCGACTACGAGGACCTGGCCTGGGTGGCGGGCAAGCAGGACCGCTGGACAGATGCGCATCAGACGCTGCACGACGCCGATCCGGCCCTGCGCGCCGAAATCATGAAGGCACTGCTCAACGAGATGCGTCGCTCGCTCGCCATCGACGTGTCGTATTTCCGCGACGACTTCGACTCCCTCCAGCGCGCCAGCGAGGAGCGCCTGGTGGACCCGTGGGTGCTGTCCGTCTCGGACAAACCGAAGGTCGGTATCGGCTACCCGCATCCGTCCCGTCCCGCCATGGACCGCTCCAGTCTGTTCCTCTCGGCGCGCGGCAAGTTCGGGAAGTACCTGGTACGTACGGACACGTCGTTCAAGAAGCTCGACACCGCCGACCTCCAGCTGGTGATCGAGGACCTGCTCAAGGTGCTGGCCAGAGCCGGTCTGGTAAAGGAGGTCTCGGAGGCACCGCAGCGCGCGGGCCGCTATCGCAGGCCGACCGCTCCCACCGCGACGGGCTACCGGGTCGCGGCGCAGTCGCTGGTCTGGCGCGCGGGCAAGGGCGAGACGGGTACGCACGACCCGCTGACACGTACGTACCAGAGCGGTGACGGCCCCCGCGTCAACACGTTCTTCCGGGATCTGTACAAGGACGCCGCGGGAACCCTGGCCGGTCTGTTCGCACGCGAGCACACCGCGCAGGTCGCCCCCGAGGAGCGTGAGCGGCGTGAGGACGCTTTCCGAAAGGCCGAGCTGAAACTGCTGTACTGCTCTCCGACGATGGAACTCGGCGTCGACATCTCCTCGCTGAACGCTGTGATGATGCGCAACGTGCCGCCCACTCCGGCCAATTACGCCCAGCGCTCGGGACGGGCCGGCCGCAGTGGCCAGCCGGCCCTCGTCACCACGTACTGCGCGACGGGCAACAGTCACGACCAGTACTACTTCCGGCGCTCCGAGCGGATGGTGGCGGGCGCGGTCGCCCCGCCCCGCCTGGACCTCGCCAACGAAGATCTGGTCCTCTCCCACCTCCAGAGCATCTGGATCGCCGAGGCCGGCCTGAAGCTGGGCCGCGCCATCCCGGAGGTGCTCGATGTGTCCTATCCCGACTCCGGCGACCGGCCGGCGCCCGTGCTGGAACTGCAGCCGGGGATCCTGGCCGCTTCCCTCGACCGGGATGCCCAACTGCGGACCGTGGAAGCCTCCTTACGTGTCCTCGGCCCGCTGCTGCCGGACTTCACTGAGACCACCTGGTGGCACGACAACTGGATCCAGGACCGGGTGCGGACGGTCGGCGAGCGGTTCGATCGGGCCTTCGACCGCTGGCGGCAGCTCTTCCGTGCCGCGCTCCACGACCAGTACATCCAAAACAAGCGCCGCCTCGACTACAGCCTGACCGAAGGCGACCGTATCCGCGCCAACGCCCGGCGCCGTGAGGCGGAGACCCAGCTGAACCTGCTCATGAACGAGAGCGCCGACAACAAGTCGGTCCTCTCCGACTTCAACCCCTACCGCTACCTGGCCTCCGAGGGCTTCCTCCCCGGCTACAGCTTCCCGCGGCTGCCGCTCGCGGCGTACATCCCGACCGTCGGCCGCCGCCGGGGCGACGGCGACTACCTTCAGCGGCCCCGCTTCCTCGCCATCCGCGAGTTCGGTCCCGGCGCACTCATCTACCACGAGGGCGCCCGCTACCAGGTGACCCGTATCCAAATTCCGCCGGACTCCTCGGGCGACCTGGCCACCAGTCAGGCCCGCCGCTGCGCGCAGTGCGGTTACCACCACGATCCGGACCTGCGCGCCGACCGCTGCGACATGTGCCAGGAGCCGCTGGGCTCGGCGACGTACGGTCTGCTGCAACTGCACACCGTGTACACGACACGCCGTGAGCGGATCTCCTCCGACGAGGAGGAACGGCGCCGGGCGGGCTACAAGCTTCAGACGTCGTACCGCTTCCACGACCATGGTGCGCGCAAGGGACGCCTGAACGCCGCCGTGTCCGACGCCGCCGGTACCCCGGTCGCCGAAGTGGCGTACGGAGACTCCGCGACGGTCCGCATCACCAACACCGGCCGCGTCCGCGCCAAGAGCGACGAGCCGGCGGGCTACTGGCTGGATCTGGCCGACGGCCGCTGGATGAACGACCGCGACGCGTCCGAGGCATCCGGTGACTCCAGCGAGCTGCCGGTGATCGACGCGGACGGCAACGAGCGGCGGCGCAAGAAGCGCGTCATCCCCTACGTGGAGGACCGCCGCAACATCCTGGTCGTCACGCTCGACGAGCCGCTGTCCGAGCCGGTCGCCCTCTCGCTGATGTACGCGCTGGAGCGCGGCATCGAGGCCGCGTTCGAGCTGGAGGACGCGGAGCTGTCGAGCGAGTTGCTGCCGCCGGACGACGGTCCCCGGGACCGTCTCCTGTTCACGGAGGCCGCCGAGGGCGGCGCCGGTGTGCTGCGCCGCCTTCAGTCGGAGCGGGACGCGCTGGCGAAGGCGGCGCAGCAAGCCCTGGCCATCTGCCACTTCGACGAGGACGGGAACGACCTGGTCGGCCCCCACCCGGACCGGCCGTGCGCCCTCGGCTGCTACGAGTGCCTCCTGACGTACGGCAACCAGCTGAACCATCAGCTCATCAACCGGCATACGGTGCGAGAGCTGCTGGTACGGCTCGCCACCTCGACGGCCACGAAGGACGCGCGGGGCGAGTCCCGCTCCGAGCAGTTCAAGCGGCTCCTCGACCCGGCCGCGGAGACCACCCCAGTCGTGGAGGCCCAGGTGGGTGAAGCGGTCGCCCAGAAACGACAGGAGGACCAGGCCGACCAGGGCAACCTCGTCTCGTGGCTGAAGGACCGCGGCCTGCGCCCGCCGGACGCGGCCGAGACGCTGATCACCGAGGCCAACGCCCTTGCCGACTACGTGTACCGACTGCCCGGCGTCAATCTCGCCGTCTTCGTCGACCTGCCGGACACCGAGGCGACAGCGCTGCGCGACGAAGATGCCGAAGAACGGCTCCTCGACGCCCGCTGGGACATCGTCCGCTTCGCGCACGACTCCGACTGGAGCGACATCGTCGCCGACCACGCCCGCTACTTCGGCACACCCACCGCCGGCTGACCGTTCAGCTCACCACGAGCACTACGAGCAACTCACCACGACTACGTGAGGACTTGAACGACTTGACGACCGACCTGGCGCTCGCCTACTCCGCCGGATCCCTGGTGGCTGCCCGCAGCCGTGAATGGGTGGTGCTTCCCGAGAGCAAGCCCGATCTGCTCGTGCTGCGCCCCCTCGGCGGCTCGGACGACGACATCGCCGCCGTGTTCCCCGCCTTCGAGAAGGTGAAGGCCGCCGAGTTCGCGGCTCCCGAACCGAGCGACCTCGGTGACCAGCGCGCGGCCGGTCTGCTGCGCACAGCCCTGCGGATCGGTTTCCGCTCGGGCGCGGGCCCCTTCCGCTCGCTGGCCGGGATCGCGGTGGAGCCGCGCGCCTACCAACTGGTACCGCTGCTGATGGCGTTACGCCAGAAGACGGCCCGGATACTGATATCCGACGATGTCGGTATCGGCAAGACAATCGAGGCAGGGCTGATAGCGAGCGAGCTCCTCGCTCAGGGCGAGGCGACCGGATTGGCCGTCCTCTGCTCCCCCGCGCTCGCCGAGCAGTGGCAGCAGGAGTTACGCACCAAGTTCGGCATCGACGCTGAGTTAGTCCTCTCCTCCACCGTGTCCCGCCTGGAGCGCGGACTGGACCTGGGCCAGTCCCTCTTCGACAAGTACCCGCACGTGATCGTTTCGACGGACTTCATCAAGTCCACACGCCATCGCGACGACTTCGTACGCCACTGCCCCGACCTGGTGATCGTGGATGAGGCACACACCTGTGTGGCCGCCGACGACACGTCCACCGGTTCGCAGAACCAGCTCCGTTACGAGCTGCTGCGCCGGGTCGCCGAGGACGAGACCCGACATCTACTCCTGGTGACGGCGACGCCGCACAGCGGCAAGGAGTCCGCGTTCCGCAATCTGCTGGGCCTGGTCAAACCGGAACTGGCGTCGGCGAGCCTGGAGTCGGAGGCGGGCAGGAAGCTGCTGGCGCAGCATTTCGTGGCACGAAAGCGGGCTGACGTACGCCAATACCTGACCCAGGGCGATGGGCTGGAGGATGACAGTCTCGCCGAGCGGACCGTGTTCCCCTCGGACCGCTATTTCAAGGACGAGACGTACAAGCTTTCCCCGGCCTACCGCGCCCTGCTGGACGATGCCATCGAGTACGCGGGCGAGCGCGTGCGGGCCGCCGGCAGCCAGAACAGGCGCGATGCCCGGATCGCCTGGTGGTCCGCCATCGCGCTGCTTCGTTCACTGGTGTCCTCGCCGCGCGCCGCCGCACAGACCCTCACCACCCGCTCAGCCGCCGCGATCGCGCGCAGCGCGGAGGAGGCCGACCGGTTCGGCGCCCCGCTCAACAGCGACTCCGCCGACAGCGACGCGCTGGAGGGCATGGACGTGGCGCCCGGCGCGGAGACCGAGGACGCGGGCGCACGACTGGCCGAACTCGCCGCGCGGGCGGCCGAGTTGGCCGGTACGGAGCACGACCTCAAACTCAAGGCGCTCATCAAGCACCTCAAGGCGCTCCTCGCCGACGGCTACAACCCGATCGTGTTCTGCCGTTACATCCCCACGGCGGAGTACGTCGCCGAGAAGCTCAAGGAGAAGGGCGGCGTGCGAGCGGAGGTCGAGGCGGTCACCGGGACGCTCTCACCGCAGCAGCGCATCGAGAAAATCGACAAGCTGGCCGAGAAGGCCGGCAACGGCCCCGCCGCCCGGCGCGTCCTGGTGGCGACGGACTGCCTCTCCGAAGGCGTCAACCTCCAGCACTACTTCGACGCCGTCGTCCACTACGATCTCGCCTGGAACCCGACCCGCCACGACCAGCGCGAAGGCCGCGTCGACCGCTACGGCCAGAAACGCGACGAAGTCAGGGTCATCACCCTCTACGGCGCGGACAACGGCATCGACGGCAAGGTCCTCGAAGTCCTCATCAAGAAGCACCGGCAGATCAAGAAGGACCTCGGCATCTCCGTCTCCGTACCCGACGAGATGTCGACGGGGGTGACGGACGCCATCGTGGAATGGCTGCTGATGCGGGGCCGCGACGGCGAGCAGGAGGCCCTGTTCGGCGCCGACGCCTTCACGACGGCCACGGCCAAACTGGACACCGACTGGAACTCGGCTGCCGAGCGCGAGAAGGCCTCGCGCTCCCGGTTCGCGCAGCGCTCCATCCACCCCCAGGAGGTGGCGCGGGAAGTCGCCGCGATCCGGGACGCACTCGGTGGCGCGGGCGAGATCGACACGTTCGTACGCGAGTCGCTCGGCGCCCTGAGCGCGGTCATCCGCCCGGTCGGCCCATCTGGCCCGACCGGTGGAAACTTCACCGCCCAGGTGGGCGGCACTCCCGCCGGGCTGCGGGACGCGCTGGCGCCGGTCATCGGTGCGGAGGCCGTTGAAAAGGACCGCCCGATTTCCTTCCATGCGGATCCCGCAGTGGCGCGCGGCGAGGCTGCACTGGTACGGACCGATCCGGTGGTGGCCGCGCTCGCGGCGCATGTCCTGAACGCGGCTTTGGACACGCAGGCCGACGAGGCGCGTCCCGCGCGTCGGTGTGGCGTCATCACCACGGAGGCGGTCGGCACGCGTACGACGCTGCTGCTCGTCCGCTACCGCTTCCACCTCACACTGCCTTCGCGCAGCGGCAACAAGCAGCAGGTGGCGGAGGACGCCCGGCTGGTGGCCTTCCAAGGCTCGCCGAAGAACGCGGTCTGGCTGCCGGAAGAGCAGGCCGTGGCGCTGCTGAACGCGACGGCATCCGAGAACACCGACCCGCACTTCGGCGAGCGCACGATGACCCGCATCCTCGGTCAACTCGGCGACGTGAAAATGCATTTGGAGGAGTACGGCGACGGGCTGGCAGCCGCCCTCGACGCGTCACACCGCCGAGTGCGTGAGGCGACGACACGCAGCGAACTGCGCCAGATCGTCCGCGGCCTGTCCGTCAAGGCCCAGAAGCCCGCCGACATCCTGGGCGCGTACGTCTATCTGCCCGCCGCGCCCGCAGCCGCCGGGGCCCGTTCGACTGACGGAGCGTCCGCCTGATGTCCGCCACCACACGCAATCAGGTCTTCTCCGCCGTCCACACAGTCGGGGCACTGTTGCCGGCCGACATGCTGGTCCGGATCAGCGAGGGCAAGGACATCGCCGGCTCCAAGCCCGCAGATTACGATCTGCCGTCGTCGCGCTCGGTACGGGACGAGGCCGAGCGCAGCTGGGAGTATCTGAAGCCGCTGTGGCGCGACCTGCGCTCCCGCCTCCCCGGGGACCCGGAGACGGGCATTCCCGCGCACGACCCGACCGGCGTCGCGGGGAGCGACTGGCTTGCGCCGCTCTGGCGGGAGCTGGGCTTCGGTCCGCTGACGCCAGTTGGCCCGGTGGGCATCGCCGCCGACTCTGACGCCGAGAAGGAATTCCCGGTCTCGCACCGCTGGCGGCATGCACTCATCCATCAGGCGGCCTGGAACGCCGACTTGGACAAGCGGCCCGGGGGCACGGGGACGGTTCCGCCGCAGTCGATGCTCCAAGAATGCCTGAACAGGACGGAGCAGCACCTGTGGGGTGTGCTCACAAACGGGCGCCAGGTGAGGCTGTTACGCGACTCCAGCGCACTGGCGACGGCGTCGTATGTCGAGTTCGACCTCGAAGCGATCTTCGACGGCGAGCTGTTCAGCGAGTTCGTGCTGCTGTACCGGGTGCTGCACGTGTCGCGTTTCTCAGTGGCGGAGGACGCGGCGGCGTCGGGGGGCTGGCTGGAGAAGTGGCGGACGGAGGCAATCGCGTCGGGAACGCGGGCGCTGGACCAGCTCCGCAAGGGCGTCCAGGACGCGATCACCGCACTGGGTACAGGCTTCCTGCGACACCCGGCGAACGGGACGCTGCGTGCGGACGTGCAGCCGAAGGCCCTCCAGGCCGCGCTGCTGAGGATGGTCTACCGGCTGCTGTTCGTGTTCGTCGCCGAGGACCGCGACGCGCTGCTGTCGCCGAAGGCCGATGCTCAGGCGCGGGAGCGGTACGCGAAGTACTTCTCGTCGGGCCGACTGCGCGCCCATGCGAGGAAGCGGCGGGGCACGGCACACGGTGATCTTTACGAGGCGCTGCGCATCGTGCTCGACGCGCTGGGAGACGAGAAGGGCCGGCCGGAGCTGGGACTGCCTGGCCTGGGCGGCCTGTTCAACGACCACGACGCGGATGCTCCGCTGCGGGGCTTGAAGCTGTCGAACGAGGCGCTGCTGACGGCGGTTCGCCACCTCTCCCAGGTCCGGGACGGCAGCTCGAACCGCTGGCGGGCGATCGACTACCGGCACCTGGACGCGGAGGAATTGGGGTCTGTCTACGAATCCCTGCTGGAGCTGGAGCCGAAGCACAGCGCGACCGAGCGCACCTTCACACTGGTCGAGGTCGCGGGCAACACGCGCAAAACGACGGGTAGTTACTACACACCGTCGTCGCTGATCGAGTGCCTGCTGGACTCGGCGCTGGACCCGGTCATAGTGGACGCGATCAAGAGGGGTGAGGAGGCGGCGTCCGCGTCGGGCTCCCCTGACGCGGCCGACGCGATCGTGAACGAGCTGCTGTCGCTGACGGTGTGCGACCCGGCGTGCGGCTCCGGCCACTTCCTGGTTGCGGCGTCGCGCCGCATCGCCAAGCAGGTGGCGGCGGTACGGGAACGCAACCCGGAGCCGACGCTGGGGGCGGTCCGGCACGCTCTGCACGAGGTCGTCGCGCGGTGCATTTACGGGGTTGACCTCAACCCGATGGCTGTCGAGCTGGCCAAGGTGTCGCTGTGGCTGGAAGCCTTGGAGCCGGGCAAGCCATTGGGCTTCCTGGATGCGCATGTGAAACACGGGAACGGCCTGATTGGGGCTACGCCGAAGCTGTTGCAAGACGGGATTCCAGACGAGGCGTTCACCGCTACCGAGGGCGACGACAAGAAGCACGCCAAGGCGCTGGAAAAGATCAACGCACAGGAGCGGGTGGGGCAGGGCAGCCTCTTCGACATCGACGACGAGACCGTCAAGGTTTCCAACACCACGTTCGCCAGAGGGCTTCGGTCCATCACCCTGGCTCCGTCCGGAGATCTGAAGGACGTGCGCCGCCAGGAGGAAGCCTTCGAGGAGTGGTCTGGTTCCAGCGCCTATCAACGCGCCTTGCGTGTTGCTGACGCCTGGTGTGCCGCGTTCGTGTGGCTTAAGACGCCCGAAGGGCCGCGCGCGGTGACGCACTCAGTGTTCCAGGCACTGGAAAACTCCGGCGGCGCGGGTGCGACGCCGGAGACTAGGGGCGAGATCGGGCGTCTGCGCGCTCAGTACAACTTCTTCCACTGGCACTTGGAGTTCCCCGAGGTATTCTCCGTCCCGGAGGGCGGCCAGGGCGTGTCCCCTGCGACTGGCTGGGCGGGTGGCTTCGACTGTGTTGTCGGCAACCCGCCGTGGGACAGTGTGGACTTCCGCGAGCAAGAGTTCTTCGCTCACCGCGCACCAGAGATCGCGGAAGCATCGCGCACGTCCGTACGGAAGAAGATGATCGACGCCCTCAAAACCTCTCCCGACACTCTGCCGCTGTACGCGGAGTTCGAAGCTGGCAAGCGCAAGGTGTACGCCGAGAGCCACTTTCTGCGCCGCTCGGGGCGAATGCCGCTGACGGGTCAAGGAAACCTCAACACATATTCCGTCTTCACGGAGACGGACCGCATACTGCTGGGGCCGAATGGGCGAGTGGGTGTGATTGTACCCACGGGGATCGCGACGGATGCGCGGACGCAGTACTTCTTTAAGGATTTAGTACAGAATGGGTCACTCGCATCGCTCTACGACCTTGAAACGAACCCGAACCTATGGTCCGGAATTGGCCACAATCGCTTTAAGTTCTCACTCGTCACGATCGTCGGAAGTGCCCACCGGGAACCAGTCGCCGAGTTCGCATTCTTCATGCACGGAACCGATGAACTAGATGATCCCAACAAGCGTTTCACCCTCACTCCGGAGGAGATTTCGCTACTGAACCCAAACACCAGCACCCTTCCGGTTTTTCGCACGCGACGGGATGCCCAGATTACGCTGAGTGTTTACCAGCACGTGCCCGTGCTATGGAAGGAAGGTGTGCCGGACGGCAACCCGTGGGGTATGTCCTTCCTGCGGATGTACGACATGGGACACGATTCGGCTTTCATGCACCCTCGCAAGGATCTCGAAGCCTCGGGCTGGACGCTTGAGGGCAATGTCTTCACCAAGAACGGGGAGCGGATGCTCCCCTTGTACGAGGCACGAATGCTTCACCACTACGATTATCGGTGGGCAACGTACGACGCCGGGGATGCCACTCGGGCGCTTTCAGTAGACGAGAAGGACGACAGCGATACGCTGGTACAGCCCCGGTATTGGGTGCTAGAAGGGGCCACCGCGTCGTACCAGTTCAACACGAGCGGTGAGGAAATTCCTACCTCGGGGGTCCGTAAGCGCCTTGCTGAGAAAGAATGGCCACACGAATTTCTTTTGGGCTGGCGAGACATCTGCCGGTCAACAGATTTTCGAACCGTGATTTCTTCGGTCTTGCCACTGGCGGCAACCAACGATAAATTCCTGCTGGAGTTGCCGAGGTGCAGGCCTCATGAACTTTCTGGGCTCGTTGCTCTCCGAGCGGCCTTCGTCTTCGACTTCGTCGCCCGTCAAAAAATTGGCGGAACGAGTCTGAAGTTCTTCACATGGACTCAACTTCCAACATTATCCCCGGAGCGGGTCTCGCAACACTCTGCCTTTATCGCGCCACGGATCACTGAACTTGTCTACGCTACGGCTGACATGAGCCCTTTCGCACGCTACCTGGGCGACGCAGGGAACCCTTTCCGCTGGAACGAGGTACGCCGCCAGCGGATTCGCTCCGAACTTGACGGACTCTTCTTCCACCTCTACGGCATCTCCCGCGAGGACGCCGACTACATCCTCGACACCTTCCCCATCGTCCGCCGCAAGGACGAGGCCAAGTACGGTTCGTACCGCACCAAGGAGCTGATCCTCGCCGAGTACGACCGCATGGCAGCGGCTGGCCTCAGCCTGGAGAACCCACTCGTCGACGGCGAGAACTACACATCCACCCTCAACCCGCCCCCAGGCCAGGGCCCCCGCCATCCAGCCCCGTCAGAAACCGTCTGAGGCAACGCCGTTGGATGGCTGAGCCCGTAGAGGGCTCAGCCGTGCGCGGCGTACCGCACGAACCGCGTCCAGCCGTCACGGCCAACGGCGAAGGGCGTGCGCGTCACGTCCTTGGAGTCCCTTACGTGGACAGCTAGTTGGGCTACAGCCACCTCAACGCAGTCGTCGCTCTGGGCTCTGCTGTAGCCCGACTTGAACCGGCCGAGTCCTTCGGAAAGAGGGCCTGCGAGCGCAGTCTCGCGTAGCGCATCTGAATTCTGCTGACCTCTTTCTGGTCAGCGATCAATCGGTCATTCTCCTGACCTTCGGAATATGCGAGCCTGCGCCCGTCCGGTGTCTCCAGCAGTCGTACAGGTCCGGCTAGACACGCGTGGTGTTCGCTATCGGCAGGCATGACCTGGAGCGTGGTGTTACGCAGGGTGCTGAGCTCAATGATGTGGTCGAGCAGTTCGCGTGTGACATCGACTCCGCCGAGACGTCGCATGAGGACAGCCTGCTCGACAACGAAGTCGAACGTCGTGTTGGGCTCCTCCCGTAGCAACCGCTGACGCTCCATGCGGGCGACGACTGTGGCCTCCAACGCCTCGTCGGACAGCGGAGGAATGTCGTTGTCGCACAGGGCCCGCACGTACCCCTCCGACTGCAACAACCCCGGCACCAGCCGACACTCATACGTACAAAGACTCACCGCCACCCGCTCCAGCCGAGCCCACCTCCGAAACCACGCCGCCAGCCCCGGCTCCCCCCGCGTCAGGTGCCGCGCCGCCTTCCGTAGCGCCCCCGTGTTCCCCAGCGCCTCCTCCGCCCGTTCCACGAAGACCTCGTCCGGCATGCGGCGGCCCAACTCCACCGACTCCACCGTGTGTTTGGAGAAGCCGACCCGCGCCCCGAAGTCCACCCGGCTGAGCCCGGCGTGCTCGCGCAAGGCCTGGACGACGGCGCCGAACGTCCGCAGACTGTCCGACGGGTCCGGCTCCCGTTCCCAGTCCCCCGCGCCCGGTTCAGCCCCCTCCGCCGTCCCCGTCCCCGCCGGCTCGTCCACCTCGGCGTTGTCGGTCGTCATCCGCGGCCACCTCCACTCCAGCAGTTCAGCAGTCCAGGTGCGTGCGCGTAGGTGAAGCGTTCGCGCGCTCAACTCACCCACAGTGACGGATCAACGCCGTACCGTCCACTCCTCGTGCCCGTACGCTGACCGAGCGTACGGACCTCACCCCTGGTGTACGCCCCCGCGCAACCGCCACCGTGGCACCCATGACCTCACCATCCCCCCAACCAACCGCCCTGCTCGGCAAGTTCTCGCAGCTGCTCTCCTCCACCCGTCGTGGCGCCCGTCTCGCCCGGCTGCTGTCGTCCCAGCAACTCCACACCTGGGGTGTCCATCCCGACGTCATCGAGCGCGCCGAGCACATCGTCGCCGAGCTGGCTTCCAACGCCGTGACGCACGGTCAGGTGCGCGGCCGGGACTTCCGCGTCGCACTCGCCCTGGACGCCGCGACCGGCACGCTCCGTATCGAGGTCACCGATGCCCGAGGCGAGCAACGCCCGGCCACGGGCCGCCCGGTACAGCCGGCGCCGTGCGACGAGTCCGGCCGCGGCCTCCTGCTGATCGCCGCGCTCGCCGATCGCTGGGGCACGGACCCGTACCCGCCGACGGGCAAGACGATCTGGGCGGAGACATACCTCGGGCCCACGTCGACCGAGACGAGTCACGTCAGGCGATGAACTCGAACTCCTCCTCCTCCTGGTCCTCCAGGGAGAGCCCACCGATGTTCGCCCGCTGCCCGTCCACATGCCCCTGCCGGTAGCCGCTGCCCGTGAGCCGGGAGCGGCGCGCCTTGCCGAGTTTCGGGTAGCGGGAGGTGACTTCGGCCTGCACCGCCGCCGTACGGTCGGCCAGGACGAGGGCCACGCTTCGGCCCTCGGACGTCGCGGGAGTCTCGGGAGAGGCCGCGTGCCGATCGCGCTCGCTCTGCTCCCGGTCGTTCTCCGTCTCCGCCTGGGCGGCCTGCCCTGCCTCGGCGATCCGCAGAGTGACGGCACGGACGAACCCGAGCATCCACGAACGCTTGTAGGCCCGCGAGTCCTCACCAACCGGCCGGTGGTTGGTGGACGCCACCTCAGCGCCTTGCAGCATCTGAAGTCGCAGGCTGGCGTACAGCACGTCCACCGCCTGGAGATCGGAAGCGAAGCCGAACAGGTGCACCCTGTGCCGGTTCGCCTTACCGCCGGGGTAAATGGATTGGCACCGCATGGCGTTCGCGATCCAGGCGAGAAGTCGCTTGCACTCACGCATCCAAGGAGCGGTGACCTCCACGACCCGGTCGACAGGCTGTTCGGACGTCGGCTCGTCACCCTGGAGCATCGCCTGCTCGATGCCGTACTTGGCCATCAACTCCGTGGCCTTCTTCAGGAAGGCCTCGGACTCGTCTTTGGTGGCCGCCGGGTCCTCGGCGTGACGCAGGATGCGTTTGACGCGTGCCAGCAAAGCAGCGGGCAACGCACCGGCGGCCGGAGTCGAGGGCGAGCGCGGCGACGGCACTTCAGGGTTTTCCGGACCGTTCGAGCGCGTGGTGTCGGCCGGTTCCTGCTGCCGACCGGACGCCCCCGTGCTCTCGGAAGAGCTGTCCGAGCCGTCCTGGTCGTCCTGGTCGTCGTGCAGGCCGTCGCTCTCTTCCGGCTCCAACTCCCCCTGCTCCCCAGGAGCCCACTCCTCCGACTCCCCCTCCCGGGCGATGACGTCGGCGAGCTCGTCGAGATACGGAACGAGTGTGCGCAGCTGGATCAACGCGCCTGCGGCCCAGGCGGACGCGTCCGCGGGGCGGACCCGGATCCGCAGTGACCTGAGCGGCCGGACGCCTCCGTCCGCGTCACGCATCAGGAGTTCCAGGCGGGCGTGCCCGAGTCCGGCGAGTGCCATCAGCTCGCACAGGTCTGTCGCGCTGTGCCGGGAGTAGTGGACCTCGATCCCCGGGTCGGGGTACCAGTCGTCCGTCGTCGTTTCGGCGTCCGGCCCGCCGGGGCCGAAGAGCTTGTGCAACCGGTTGGACGGACCGGGCTCGTGGACGTCGGTCCGGACGCGGATCGCGGACGACGTTCCGCCCGACAGGGCCAGCGCCGCCGCCCGTTCCTGCGGGGAGGTGACGACGTGGTACCAGACCGGCACGGAACCGCGCATGCCGTGCCAGGTCACTTCACCCTGCTCCAGCCGCTCCGTCGCCTCCTCCACGCTCCGGCCGTCGAACTCCCCTCCCGCCTCCCCTTCCGCGTGGACATCTCCCGACGCGGCGCGGACGCAGTCGAGGAACTCGGTCAGATACTCGTTGGTGTCCCGCCGCGCGGAGACCTCACCCGTACCGAGGACGACCCGCTCAGGGAGCGACAGTGCGCTGATCACCGGCTGGAGGACCTGAACGAGATACGCCTCGACGGCGTCCGACAACTCCCTCAGGAATGCCTCGCCGACGTGCGTCGCCTCGCCCGCCTGCTTCTCGCACCACTCGCTCAGATACGTCGCGCTCAGGCGCTGCCGGGCCAGGAACGCCAGATACCCGGCGCCCTGGAGGGCCTCCTCGTACACGATCAGGGAATCGTCGAGCCAGTCGACGGCGTCGGGCTGCGAGAGGACCGCCTGGACGAGAAGCCGGGCGGGCTCCCCCTCCGACGTCAGGAACCGGCTGAGCGGGACGAGCGACTGCCCGAAGTTCGCAGGGGCCCTCTCGGCGAGGGGAACGTCCGCCAGTTCGCCCGCGCGTACGCCCCAGCGGCAGACCAGTTCGTCGTCGGCCTGATGCCGCTCAACCGTCCGGGCACGGTGGTTCCGCCACAGCGCGAGGAGCAGTTCCTCCCATGCCTCCGCGTTCCATGACCACAGCGCGGGGTCGCCGGCCGGCACAAGAGCGGACCAGACCTCTCGTACCGCACTGTGCAGGTCGTGGCGGTGGCCCTGCGGGATCAGCAGCTCCAGCCACGCCACCGTCTCGGTCATCGGCTGCACGCGCGCCTCGTCCGCGGCGATGCGCACGGTCACCAGAGCGGTCACCAGGCGCCGGTCGCCGAGATCCTGGGGGATCAGCGCGTACAGCCGAGGGCTGTGGTCGGACAGCGTCTCGCTCAGTTCGGTGACGCGGGTCCGCAGCCAGCCACTTCGTGCCGCGGCGAATCCCGCCGCCGACATCTCATCCGCGTTCTCCTCGGTCATGACGTCCCCGTCCTCCCCCGGACCGCCCGCGCCCGGACGGTCGCACGCGGTTCTACGATCGAAATGGCTTCACATCCTAGGACGGAGTGATCGACCGCTCACCCTCGGCTGTCGGTGCCCGCCGGTACGCTTCCGGAAAGATGCGATTCGGCAGGCTCACGAGGAGACCCATGGTCGGCGAGTACCCCGAGTTCCGGCTCCGGTTGCCCAATGGAGACCGCGTCGACCGGGCCCAAGGGGTGCTGCTGGACGGGACGGGGACGAACGGGAGCCGTACGTTCCTGATCCGTGCCGGATCGCCCGCGCGGGATCATGTGACTCCCTCGCTCTCCCGGCACTTCGCGGGTCCGTACACGCGACGCGAGGAACTCAAGGCTCAGGGGATCCTCGTTCCCTCCACCCGGTGGCCCGGCTGGCTGGAGCTGACCGAGGACGTGGTGTGCGGTTCCCCGTCGTTCGCGGCCGTGCTGCTCGTCGGAGCGCCGCGCAACGGCTGGAAGGAGTGGCGCACACCGGACGGCGCGCCGCTGTCGGACTACATGACGGGCATCCGCTCGGGCCCCACCCGGACCTGGCTGATCCGTGGTTCGAACGTGTCGGGGCACGATCTCGTCCAGCGGCTGTGGCTGCCCGAAGGCCGGGTGTCCCTGTCCGCCTCCCGCCTGAGGCAAGGCGTACGGCAGGGGGCCAGCAAGGACGGGCTGCGCACCCTCGTCGAGGAGGACTACGAGTCGTCGGCGACGTACAACCAGAAGCTGGAGCTGGTCGAGGAGTTGCACGCGTTCCTGTCCCGGATGAAACCGGGCGACACCGTGTGCACCATTTCCGGCGGCCAGTTGCACGTCGGGGAGATCACCGGCGAGGCGGAGCAGGCGGAGTCCGACGACCGGCGGTCCAATCTGCGCCGGCCCGTGGAGTGGCAGGCGACCGGCTACGCGTACGAGGAGCTGCCGGAAGCGCTTCAGCAGAAGCTGTCCGTCCAGCACGACGTCGTGGACCTCACGTCCGTCCAGGCCCTCGTCGAGGGGCTCGGGATGACGGACGAAGAGCTGGCAGACGAGGCGGAGGCCATAGAGCGTGACCCGAGCGCGGAAATCCCGGCGATCACCGCCCGGCGTGAGCTGGAGCTGCCCGAGCCCACGGCCGAGCTGGCCGCCGAGCTGCTGACGCACGATCCGGCCTGGCTGCGCGAGGTCCGTGATCTCCTGTGGGACGAGCGGCAGTTGGTGATGTACGGGCCACCGGGCACCGGCAAGACATTCCTGGCGCTCAAGCTCGCCGAGTTCCTGGGCGGCGGGCCCGAGCAGGTGAAGCTCGTGCAGTTCCACCCCTCGTACTCCTACGAGGACTTCTTCGAGGGCTTCCGGCCCCAGGAGGACCCGAAGTCACGTGAGGTCGCCTTCCGGCTGACGGCCGGGCCGCTGCGGGAGCTCGCCGACCTGGCTTCCCGCGAGGGCAACCGACACATCCCGCACTTCCTGATCATCGACGAGATCAACCGCGCCAATCTGGCGAAGGTCTTCGGCGAGCTGTACTTCCTGCTGGAGTACCGCAACAAGTCGGTGCGGCTCACGTATTCGGGCGACGACTTCGCGCTGCCGCCGAACCTGTTCGTCATCGGGACGATGAACACGGCGGACCGCTCGATCGCGCTCGTGGACGCGGCGATGCGCCGCCGGTTCGCGTTCGTGGAGCTGTCGCCCCGCACCGAACCGACGCGCGGGCTGCTGCGGCGGTGGCTGGCGGAACAGGGTCGGGACAGTGAGCCCGCCGAGCTGCTCGACGCGCTCAACTCGCGTATCGACGAGCCGGACTTCCGTATCGGCCCCTCGTATCTGATGAAGAAGGGCGTCTACCGGGATGGCGGCCTGGAGCGCACCTGGCGTACGAAGATCCTGCCGCTGCTTGAGGAGCATCACTACGGGGAGGGAGTGGACATCGAGCGGCGGTACGGACTCGCGGCGCTCCGGGAATCCCTGCGGTGACTGCCGCGAGCGGCTGTGTGATCGAACTGGTGGAACACGCTCCGGCCGTCAGTGTTCCCCTGCCGGACGCCGTCGGCCGGGCCCTCGTCGCGTCGCGGATCGCCGACGCGGCCCCTGACGCGTACGCGCCCGGCCGTTGGGTGCTGCGGGCAGGCAGCAAGGTGGGGGCCGTCAGACTGGAACCCCCGGGCGGGCCGGCCGTGACGGTCCGCATCACGCCGAAGGTGCCTGTGGCGCGGCTGTTCTTCCTCCTCGGCTACAGCCTGGACCCGCGCGGCTGGCGGGACGGAGAGGTGGAGATCGCCGAGCACCGGGAGCTGCTGCCGGCCCTCGCGCATGCCGTCGAACGTCAGGTGGACCTGGCCCTGCGCAGGGGACTGCTCCAGGGGTACATGCCGACCGAGGACACGTCCCTCGTCGTCCGGGGACGCATCCGGGAGGCGGAGCAGGTCCGCCGCCGCTTCGGGACCGCGCTTCCGGTCGAGGTCGCCTACGACGACTTCACCGACGACATCCCCGAGAACCGACTCCTGCGGGCCGCCGTCGAACGGCTGCTGCGACTGCCCGGCGTCCCGGCCGACGTACGCCGCCGCCTGCTCCACCAGCGCGCCCGCCTCATCGGCATCACCCCACTCGTGCGCGGCCAGGCGCTGCCCGTGTGGCATCCCACCCGCCTCAACTCCCGCTACCACCACGCACTGCGTCTCGCGCGGGCGGTCCTGGAAGGCTCGTCGGGCGAGCACGCGGCGGGCAACCTGCGCATCGACGGCTTCCTGTTCAACATGAACAAGCTTTTCGAGGACTTCGTGACCGTGGCGCTTCGCGAAGAGCTCCGCGCCGGCGGTCATGTCGCCCGGCTCCAGGACACCCACCACCTCGACGACGACGCCCGGATTCGGATGAAACCCGACCTCGTGGTCTACGGCGACGACGACGGACGTCTCCCGCGGGCCGTCGTCGACGCCAAGTACAAGGCGGAGAAACGCGACGGATATCCCGACGCCGATCTGTACCAGATGCTGGCCTACTGCACGGCGCTCGGCCTGCCGGCGGGCCACCTCGTCTACGCCAAGGGAAACGGCCCGCACACCGCTCACCGCGTGCGCCACACCGGCGTCCGCATCCACCAGCACGCCCTCGACCTCGATCAGAATCCGCGACAACTCCTCGGAGAAATAAGAAGCGTTGCCCGTCAGCTGGTCGGCGGCCCGCCCGTAGGATCGGCGCGGGAGTAACGTGCGAAGTGGGGAGCAGATACGTGCCGCAGCTTGCGTTCGCCAACAGCTTCTGGGGAAGTTACGACGTCCTTGAGAAGCCCGTCAAAGCCGGTGTGCGCAAGGCGATGGAGAAATTCCAGCTGCTGACCGTCGCCCAGCTTCACTCGGACAAGGGCCTGCACCTGGAGTCCGTCGACAAGGCGCGGGACCCCAGGATGCGGACCATCCGTATCAACGACTTCTGGCGGGGCGTCGTCCTGGCACCCGACGACGGCAGTGATGTGTTCCTGCTCGTGAACGTCGTGCCGCACGACGACGCGTACACCTGGGCGGCGAAGCGGCTGTACACGACGAACTCCGCGACCCGCGGTCTTGAGGTACGCAACGTGGTCGCCATCGAACAGCTCACCCCGGCCCTGGAGAAGGCGGCGGCCGGCGCGCCGAAGCTGCTGTTCGCCTCGCACTCCGACACCGTGCTGCGTGATCTGGGTGTGGACGACCAGGTGTTGAGAGCCGTGCGCACCATCGTCGACAAACCTCAGCTGGAAGCCTTCGGGACGCTCCTGCCGGAGGACCAGTTCGAAGTTCTTCAGTATCTGGCCGAGGGGTTCGGCCCGGACGAGGTCTATCGCGACGTGGTCGCCGTGCGCCGGCCCGTGAACGCTGCCCCCGACCCCGACCCCGACGAGAGCCTCGCGGTGGTCATCGCCAACACCGCGAGCCGTATCACCCTGGTCACCGGGCCCGACGAGCTGACGGAAATGCTGGAGAAGCCGTTCGCCGCCTGGCGGGTCTTCCTCCACCCCTCGCAGCGGCGCGTCGCCTACCGGGTCTCGTACGCGGGTCCCGTCCAGGTCACCGGAGGCCCCGGGACGGGCAAGACGGTCGTGGCACTGCACCGGGTGAAGCATCTGCTGTCGCGGTCACCCGACGCGAGAGTCCTGCTCACGACGTACACCAACGCACTCGTCTCGTCGCTCCGGGAGAGTCTGTCCCTGCTTCTTGACGGTGACCCGCGGCAGCTCTCCCGCGTGGACGTGACCACGGTGAACGCGTACGCCCACCGCGTCGTGTCCGAGCTCGGCGGCAAAACTCCGTCTCCTGTCGGGGACCGGGAGGAGCGGCGTCTGTGGCAGCGGGTGGCCAGGAAGCTCGAACTCCCGTGGACCGAGCAGTTCCTGGCCCAGGAGTACCGGCACGTCGTGCTCGCCCAAGACGTACGTGACCTCGACGCGTACCGCACCGTCGTGCGGCGCGGGCGGGGTACGCAGCTTTCCGTCTCGCGACGGGAGCAACTGTGGCCCGCGATCGAGGCCTTCAAAACACTGCTGCGGGGGCAAGGCGCTACCACCCACCTGGACGTGTGCTCCACCGCGGCGCGGTTGCTGGTGGGGGTGGATGCGGATTCCCTTCTCCGCTACGACCACGTCGTCGTCGACGAGGCGCAGGATCTGCACCCCGCCCAGTGGCGCGTACTGCGTGGAGCGGTCGCGCCGGGCAACGACGACCTCTTCCTCACGGGCGATCCGCACCAGCGGATCTACGACGCGAAGGTGTCGCTCGGGTCGCTGGGGATCTCCGTCTCGGGGCGTGCGTCCCGGCTGCGGATCAACTACCGCAGTACGGAAGAGATTCTTCACTGGTCCACCGGCATCGTCTCCTCCTCGCCCGTCGAGGATCTGGGAGGCGCCGGAAGCGACAGCCTCGCCGGCTATCGCTCTCTGCTGCACGGCCGCAGGCCGCACACCGAGGGCCACGCGTCCGAGCAGGCCGAGGTGACCGCGCTCGTGGAACGGATAGAGCAGTGGATCGCCGAAGGCATCCGCCCGGCCGACATCGGCGTCTGTACGCGGTTCAACCTTCTCCTGGACAAGGTGCACGACCGGTTGGTGGCGGCGAACGTGCCGGTGGTCCGTGTGAAGGAAGGCCCGGCGCCGGAAACGGACGGCGTCCGGCTCGCGACCATGCATGCCATGAAGGGGCTCGAATTCCGGTGCGTCGCCGTTGTCGGGGTGACAGCGGGCGCGTTGCCGTTCACCCGTGAGGTCACACCGGCCGAAGTGGATGTGCTCCAGCACGACTCCGATGTGCTGCGCGAGCGGTGTCTGTTGTTCGTGGCCTGCACGCGGGCACGGGAGGCACTGCTGGTTTCGTGGCACGGGGCAGCAAGCGGCTTCCTGCCGGCCGCGGACCTCCGCTGAGCGTTTCCCCAACCGTTCGGCTACTGCGGGGTGAGCGCACCGTTGCTCAGGCCGTCGTGGGCCAGAGCAGCAGCCTTTCGGCTCAACTCCGCCACTGTGCCCATGCGTTCCTCAAATTCCTGGAGTGCGCGAAAGGCCGCTCCGTAGCGACGCTGGTCGTCGATGTCCATCTGCGGAATACGGGCTCCTCGGCCGTCGAGGCGAAAGGTTCCGCTGGAACTCGTGGAACGTCGCGTGTTCGCCGTACTCCGCAGGAAGCCCTTCAGATAGTCCGTGTCGAGCTGATCGCTCGCCGACTCCGGCTCCGGGTCCGGATCCGTGTAGGCGACGAGACCCACCCGGGCGAGATCGGCGAGACTGACGGTCGGCCCCTTCAGGGACCCCGCTCCCTCGCCCGGAGCGAGGTCGGGCAGAAGGCGGGCGATCTGCCGCAACTGCGCCGCCAACTCCTTTCGCAAGGAACCGTAGTCGGCGGAGTAGTCGCGATGCGAGGACGGCATATGACTGGCCGGAGTGAGGTCCACGGTGTCGTCGAGCAGTTCGATGAGCGGTACGTCGACGATCTGGTCGGACTCAGGCTCCAGGGGCCCGTCCGGCCGGTCGCCTGTCAGGTCGACAAGGCGTACCGAAGTGGTGGCCTCGCTTCGGGAGAGAGGCCGCCGCAGGAGCCACAGGTGCACCGGGAGTGCGTGGGACGCGGCAATACCGGCGGGGAGCGCGACGACCTGTTCCACGATGCCCCGTCTCACCAGTTCGGCGCGGATGCGACGCCCCGCCTTGCGGTAAGCCACGGAAGCGGGCATGACCATGAGAACCCGCCCGCCGGGTGCCGTACGGCTGTAGGCGTGCTGGAGCCAGGCCAGTTCGCCCTCGGCTCGCGACGGTGTGCCCAATTCCCAGCGGGAGTCGAGCAGCAGTGCCTCACGGCCCCAGTCGGTCACACCGGCCGGGGGGGCACAGACAACGATGTCGGCGCGGAGGTCGGGCCACCGGTCCTCGCGCAGGGAGTCACCGACGCGGACGGTGACATCGGTGCGTCCGAGGAGATCGGCGCGGAGTTGAGCGAAACAGGCACTGCTGGAATCGCTCTCCTGCCCGAGCCGCTTCGGCCCTTGTTCCGGTCCGACCGCGAGGAGGAGCGTGCCGATACCGCAGGCAGGGTCGAACACTGTGGCGTCGGCGGGCACCACCCCCACGAAATGGCGAACGGCGCCGACGATGCGCGGCGAGGTGACCTGGTCGGAGCCGACACGGCGCACCGAATCGGTGAACCGCTCGCTGAGGTCCCGGACCACCGCCGCCGCGGAATCGGCTTCGGCAAGGGCTTCCACCAGAGGGACCACCTCGGCGGGGAGAGCCGAGTCCGAGGTACGCGCCAGATGGCGCACGACGTCGGCGAGGCCGGCGATCATGTCGTCCGCGTAGGCCGCCCGCAGCGCCTGCCAGAGCCGGACGCCCGGGGAGATGTCCTGCCCTTTACGCTGCCTGCCCAGCCACTCCTGGACCTCGGACAGGGCGAAGAGCGGGCTGCCTGCGCTGCCACCCGCCGGGGCGGGGAAATCGTCATAACGGCGTCGCCAGTTGGAGACCGCCGCCCGGGTAACTCCGGCCAAGCGGGCGATCTCGGAGCCGGAGACGAGCGGCTCGGACGGTGCTGCGGCTGCACTACTCACGAGTGCACTGTACACGTTGACTGATAGTAATGACCCGTTGACGCTGTACACATGCCGTCGTATTGCACGCACATGGCAACTGTTCACGCGTCGCTGTCCGCCAGGACGGCACAGACAGATGTCATGCGTTTCACGCCAACGATCAGCTCCTTTGAGGAATTCGCCCGCCCCGGCACCCCGCGCACGGCTAGCGTTGTGGGCCCCGTGCCAGGTGCACGACGGGACCGAGGGGGCACATCAGGTGAGCACCATCCACGAGGCCGGGGACACATACCGCATCGCCGTCGTCGACGACGACCCGCTGCGCGCCCGCCGCGAAGCGCGTGAACTGCTCGGCGAAATCGCCGACATCGACCCGGCCGCCTCGCTGGACCTGGCTCAGCAGCGCGGGCACGGCGGCGACACGGACAAGGGCGGCGTCACGACGGACACCGTTTCCCTGGTGATCAGCGCGGGCTCGCTGGTCGCCGCCACCGTTCAGGTATGGCTGGCCCGTACCCCGCAACGGACCATCGTCGCCACCCGGCCGGACGGCGCGACTCTGCGGATCAGCGGCCGGGAGGCCCGCGCGGACGACGAGCGTGTCCAGCGGTTCCTGACCGGGGACGGCGGCAGCCCGGGCACCGGGGAAGACACCGACGACACGGCGGGCTGACCGCGAACATGAGTGACAACGACCGCTACTGCATGCTCATCGGCGTCTCCACGTACGACAACGACGCTTACCACAACCTGCCCGCCGTCCGCGCCGACCTGCACTACATGCAGGCGGTGCTCGAAAGCACCGAGATCGGCATGTACAACGACTGCGCGATGGTCGCGGAGCCGACGCGGGCCGAGATGCTGCATGCCGTCGAGTCGTTCCTGGAAGAACGGCAGCAGAACGAGACAGCCTTGCTGTACTTCAGCGGGCACGGTGAGTTCTGTGACACCGACAACCAGCTGTACTTCGTGACCCGCGACACCGACCCCCTCGACCTGCCCGGCACAGCCGTGCCGGCAGAGTTCCTGGAGCGGATGCTCCAATCCTGCCGGGCCTCCTCGAAGATCGTGCTGCTGGACTGCTGTTCCAGCGGCAGCGTCGTACAGGGCTGGACGGCCAAGGGAGCCCGCCCTGCCGACGAGCGGCCAACGCCCAGCACCTTGCTGCG
The DNA here is from genome assembly GCF_042667665.1 of Streptomyces sp. NPDC057307. Lineage (NCBI taxonomy): Bacteria > Bacillati > Actinomycetota > Actinomycetes > Kitasatosporales > Streptomycetaceae > Streptomyces > Streptomyces sp. NPDC057307. The sequence continues at coordinate 137,097 of NZ_JBHUZM010000005.1, forward strand.
GCCCACCGGCGTCTATTTCATCACCGCCTCGGACGCGCTTCAGACCGCCTCCGCGATGGCCCCGGCCGGCTCTTCTCTCGGCACGTCCCGGTTCACCGGCGAGATCGTGGAAGGGTTGCGGAACGGGCGGATCAAGGACGGCGGCTGGATCACGCCGGACGATCTCTTCGACTACCTGACCACGCAGATGGCGCGCATCGGCGTGCCGGAGGAGCAACGGCCCACCAAGTCCACCATCAGGGCCACCCGAAGCCTGGTGTTCGCCCGTTCCGTCGCCCGTCAGGTGCGGCTCCCCGCCTTCACCGCGGGCACCGTCCATGACGCCGATGGTGGGGCAGGCTCCTCCGAGGGCTCGCTCAAGGCTCATGGGCGCACCGGTCTCACCGCCCACGACGGCTCCGACTGGCAGCGGCTTCTGCACTACTACGTACACTGCCTGGGCGCCACGACGGCAGCCGGCATGACGCCCAGCCGCGATTCGGGGCGGGACTCGACGTACTTCCTGCTGCACAACACCTCCGAGACGATTCAGTCGGGCCTCGCGGATTCCCTGCGGGCGCCCAAGGATCTACCCAAGCCCAAAAGGCAGCCGGCAGAAGGCCCAGGCACCCGGCCCGACAGCTCCGACTCACTGCAGGAGTACTGGTACGGCTACCCCGCCATCACCCTCCCGGTCGCTGACGGGAGCGGGCGGCGGGCCGACATGAAGATCGCCCCGTTGCTCATCCAGCCGATGGAACTCGCGCCCGACGAGAATGGCCACGACGTGCTCCGCCCAAGCGGCGTACCAGCCCTGCACACCGGGCTGGTGACGGATTTGCTGGCGGACGACGACGCGGCCGATCTCCTCGCCCGCTGGCAGCCCACCTGGCAGGAGGGCAACGGCCCCCAGATGGTGCGCGCCGTGCGGGAGTTGCTGAAGGAGTTGGGGCTCTCCGAACTGGAACCCCTGGAGCTGTCCGCGCTGAGCGATCAGTCGGTGACGCGGACGCTGAGAGCCGGAGCACACAACGCGGCCGTACTGCTGACCCCTTCGGGAAAGGAACGCGTCTCGACGGACGGCCTGGTCGACAACCTGCTCAAGATCTCCACGCGGACCGGACAGATCTCCGGCACGGCGCTCGCCGCGCTGCTGGACACCGGGCCACAGGGCGGGGCGCCCGCAGGCGCCGCGCACACGGTGGTCGCGCCGGGACCGTGCAACGAAAGCCAGGAGCAGGTGATCGACTCCGCGATGACACGGCCGCTCACCGTCGCCACGGGTCCGCCCGGCACCGGCAAGAGCGAGGTCGTCGCCGCCGTGGTCGCGACCGCGGTGGCCGCAGGGCAGTCGGTTCTGGTCGCGTCCACCAACAACGAGGCGGTGGACGTCGTGGCCAAACGCTGCGACTCCATCGCACCGGGGCTGTTGATGCGCACGGGCAACTCCAACGCCCTGACCGCCGAGGCGAAGAAACTGGAGCGGCTGCTGAGTGAACCGCAACAGTCCGCGCGGCGCAGCTCGGCCACCGTGTCCGGGGAACTGCGCAACACCCGTGCGGGGGCTGACTCGCTACAACGAGACGCGGCCCGTCTGGTGGACGAAGAGCAACGACTGGCGGAGTTGCTGCGTGACCGGGAGGAGCAGGCGAAGGCGCTGACAATGCCGGTCGCACTGCTGGACGGCGTCTGGGCCGGCGAGGACGACGCGGCACTGGGCCAGTGGCTGGAGCAGGCTCGGCGGGGGGCAGCGGCGCGCTGGGTCTTCCCGCGCCGGCGTCGGCGACGGGTGCTCGCCGCGTTCGTCGCCGCCGTGAACACGCCTCTGCCGCAACCATGGCCGGCCTGGGCAGCCGAGCGACCCGTACCGTCCGAACTGCTCACCGCACTGGCCGACGCACTCGTCGTGGAACGAGAGCTCAGGGCCCTACTGCCGGAACACACTGCCAGGGACGAGCGCGAGTTGGAGAAGGCACGCCTGACGGCCGCCGACGCTCTCTCCGTACTGTCCACCGAGCTGTCCCAGGCCATGTCCACCGAGGCGTTGGTCCGTGCCCGCACCCTGATGGGCCAGCGGCTCCAAACGCTGCGCGACCGGCGGGGCAACCAAAGGAGCCAGCGGAACCTGCTCCAGCACATCAAGGGCTGGGCGATCAGTACCCGCTCTGTGCGGCAGCTCGAACTCACGCCCAAACTCTTCGACCTCGTCGTCATCGACGAGGCGAGCCAGTGCTCGATTCCGGACGTGCTGCCCCTGCTCTTCCGGGCCAAGCGGGCACTGATCATCGGTGACCCGATGCAGCTGGGCCACATCGCGGGTGTTTCGCCCCAGCAGGAACGGCAGGCCCGGATCCGGGCGGGGCTGAGCGCGGCGCAGCTGGAGGACCGGCGGCTCACCTACCACGTGAATTCCTCCTACCACGCAGCCGCCCAGCGAGGCGAAACGACGCTGCTCCTCGATGAGCACTACCGGTGTCATCCAGAGATCGCGAACGTGGTCAACGGCTACTGCTACGCGGGCCAGTTGCGGGTGATGACCGATGTGCGTGAGCGCATTCCCGCCCTCGACCCGGTGGGATCGGCCGATCCGGGCCCCGTGCTGGGCTGGGTGGACGTACCGCACGGCACATCGGCGCGAGGCCCTCGTGGGCTCTCCTGGCGCAACGGCGCGGAGGCCGCGACCGTGCGTGGCGTCGTGGAGGCACTGCTCGCACGCCTGCCCCAGGAGGCCACGGTGGGTGTCGTGACGCCGTTCCGGGCGCAGAAGGAGGCCTTGGAGCGGATGCTGCCGTACGAGCGGGTGCGGGTAGGGACCGTGCACGCCTTCCAGGGCGGTCAGCGGGACGTGATGGTCCTGAGCCCCGTCGCCGCGCTCAACACCCCGCAACCGACGACACATTGGGTCGCCACCCAGGTCAATCTGTGGAACGTCGCGGTCACTCGGGCCAAATCCCAGCTGATCAGTGTCGGCAGCCGCACATTCTGGCAGGAGCAGGCCGGATTGCCCTCCCTGCTCGCCAGCCGGTCGTCCGTGCTGACATCGACGGCGTACGAAAACCCGGGCGGTGAGCCGCTGACCCCACCGCGGGCCGGCGGCGCGCCAGGTCTCCGGGAGGAGCTGACCGACCGGCTCCAGCGGTACCTCACAGCAAAGGGCGTCACGGACCTCGAACGTGCGGCGTTGGTGGGCGGGCAGATGGTCGACATACTGTTCACCGTCAGCGGTGAGAACACTGCGGTACTGATCGACCCGGGCCCGCCGTCCGGCCAGGACGCCGCCCGGCACCTGCGTCTGTCTCACGCGCGCGGCGGACTGCTGGTCGGGCTCCCATCCGGCGGCTACGGAGCGAAGGCGCGTGTGGTGAGCCGGACAGTACGGGTTCCGATATGGCGAATTCTCGCGGGCGAGGAGGCCCTGACCTGCCTCTTCGACTGAATTGACCAAACGCAGCCCGGACAGAGGTGGGGCGACATGCGACCGACAGAACATCCCGAGCGCAATCGGACGCCTAAGCTCCTCTGCATCACTTCTTGACGTTCTGCACGGAGGTCGGACCAAGCTGCTTGGCGCTGGCGTACTCCGGCATCGTCATCGGCTTGTCGAACAGGAAGAACGACTGGTTCGTGCCGACCGTGAACTCGATGTACGCGCCGGTCGTCGCATCGAAGCCGTAGTACGCGTTGCACATCGACCCCGCCGAGTACACCCCGTCCATCCCCGGCAGCGAGACGACCACCTTGCCCTCGGCCGAGGAGTCCACCTTCTCGGTCGGCGTGAGCATCTCGCAGCGCGCGACGGGCAGGCCCTTCATGATGAAGTACCCGTACTCGCCCTTGGCGTTCTGGATGTAGACGTAGCTCAGCTTGCCCCGCTTGCCCCAGGTCTTCACCCACTGGTTGATGGCCTCGCGGGTCGGCGAGTACTCCATCCTCCCGGCGGGCTGGTTCGCCACGAGCTGGTCGTAGTTCCTCTCCTTGGCCTTGGTCTCCTTGCCCCGGCTGGAGTCGTCCTCGCACGCGGTCAGCCCCACCCCCAGGGTGAGCGCCACCGCCGACGCCACGACGGCACGAGTGATCGTCTTCATGCTGTGCCCCTTTCCCGGGCCGGTGGTGGTCACTTGGCGCAGACGGTGTCGTCGGTCCCGGCGGCCAGGCGGTACGGCAGATCCCGGTCGCGGAAGGGGGCGCGGTGCTCCTGGGCGGCCTTCGAGTTGTAGTCGTTGACCGACTCGATCCGCGACGCCTTCAGCGCCGTGACGGACTGGTCGATCTGGGCCTTACGGGCGTCCGAAGCGGCCCCGCGCTCCTCCTTGAGGGCCTTGATCGAACCCTCGGCGTTCTGCACGGCCTCGCACAGATCGAAGAACTCCTGATACGTCGACTGCCGGAACGCCCCCGACCCGACGGTGTCCTCCCGCTCCTCCGCCGCACCACGGAACGGCGCCGTGAGCCACCCGGCACCCCCGAAGACGAACGTGCCGATCAGGCCCAGCACCGCCAGCCCGACGATCCCGTAGGCAAGCCACGTGCCGACCCGTACTCCCTCGCGCACAACCCCCATCACATTCCCCTCCTTCGCTCGACCGGCGACCCTCGTCCGAGTGTGGGCGCCGTTGAACCGGCAGCCCATGGGAGGGAGTTGGGAGTTGGATGTAATACGCCCGGGTGCCTGGGGGATCGGGGGTCGGGCTAGGCGAGAGCCGACCACGGCTCGGGCGGCGAGGAGGCGAAGAACCGGAGGATGCCGAGGAGCCGGGCGGCCGGGGGCGCCGTCCAGTGGCGTTCGCCCGTGACCGGGGCGGGGTTCGTCAGACGGGCGAGCGCCCAGGTGAGGTGGTAGCGCAGGACGCGGGCCTCCCAGGCGTACGGGCTGTACGAGTCGTACGACGCGTCGTACACGTTGTACGTGTTGTACGAGCCACCCGCCCCGTAGGAGCCACCCGACCCGCCGTCGGCCGCGGCGGCCCCGCCCTCCCGGTAGCCGTCGAGCATCGCCGGGACGCCCCACAGCGGTGTCTTGGCGAACTCGACCGCCGGGTCCGCCCACATCGCGTCACCCCAGTCGACGATCCCCGTGAGCGCGGGCGAGTCCGGCCCCGGCCGCACGAGCAGGTTCTGCGGAGCGATGTCACCGTGCACCAGCACCCGCGACGCCGCGCCGGGAATCCGCGCCGCGAGGCGGTCGAACCAGCCACCCAGCCACCGCGCGGCATCGGCGTCGAGCATGCCGTCCGCCAGCAGCCCCTCGACCAGCCGGCGCGGGGCGCCGACGTCGGGGTCGTACTCCACCGGAACACCGGCCGGTTCCCCACCGGGCGTCACCCGGTGCAGCCGGGCCAGCTCCCGCCCCACCTCCCGGAAGACCCCGCCGGCCGCACCCCCCGCCTCCAGCACATCCGCGAGATCCGCCCCCGGCGCCCGCTCCAGCACCATGTACGGCACGTCCGCGTCGTCACGGCTGTCGTCGAAGGTGACCAGCGCCGGCGTACGCACCCCGGCCCCCCGGGCGACGGGAATCACCGCCGCCTCCTTCACCAGGTCGGCGACGAACGCCTCCGTACGCGGCACGCGCAGCACGAGGTCCCGCCCCAGGGACCAGGCCCGATTCGCCACCCCTGAGGCCATGGGGCGCACTTTCTCGACGCCCACGCCGTGTCGAGCGGCGATCCGGGCCAGAGCCGCACCAGGCTGTCCGTCACGGTTCACCTTCCGTTCACTCCCATCCGTCAGCGGCTTCACCTGATCTGCCTAATTTCGGCCTTACACGGTGACCGGCATACCGCCGGCCCCACCACCTCGACGCACGCCGCCGTAGAAGTGCGTACACCCGCACACAGGCGGCTTCTGGAAGGAACACCCGAAGTGAAGCTTCAGCGCAAGAACCGGCTGCGCGCCACCGCGCTCGGTGCCCTCGCCGTCTCCGGCGCCCTGGTTCTCACGGCGTGCGGCTCGGACGACAACACGGAGGCCTCCGGCTCCGGCGACAAGACCGCCGCCGCCTCCTCCAACATCAAGTGCGACGACGCCAAGGGCCAGATCCTTGCCGCCGGATCGAGCGCCCAGAAGAACGCGATGGACCTCTGGGTCAAGAACTTCCAGCAGGCCTGTGCGGGCGTCGAGATCAACTACCAGCCGGTCGGTTCCGGCGGTGGCATCACCAAGTTCACGCAGGGCCAGGTCGCCTTCGCGGGCTCCGACTCCGCGCTGAAGCCCGAGGAAGTCACCGCTTCCGAGAAGATCTGCAAGGGCGGCAAGGGCATCAACCTCCCGATGGTCGGCGGCCCCGTCGCCATCGGCTTCAACGTGCCCGGCGTCGACAGCCTCATCCTGGACGGCCCGACCCTCGCCAAGATCTTCGACTCGAAGATCAAGAAGTGGGACGACAAGGCGATCGCCACCCTCAACCCCGACGCCAAGCTGCCCAGCACCGCGATCCAGGCGTTCCACCGCTCGGACGAGTCGGGCACGACGCAGAACCTGAACAAGTACCTCAAGGCCGCGGCCCCGGCCGACTGGAAGTACGACGACAGCTCGAAGTCGTGGGAGGCCAAGGGTGGCCAGGCCGCCAGCGGCTCCTCCGGCGTCGCCTCCAGCGTCAAGGACACCGAAGGCGCCATCGGCTACTTCGAGCTCTCCTACGCGACCGCCAGCAACCTGACCACCGTCAAGGTGGACACGGGCGCCGGTGCGCCGGTCGAGGCCACCACGGAGAACGCCTCCAAGGCCATCGCCGCCGCCAAGGTCAAGGGCACCGGCAACGACCTGGCCCTGGAGCTGGACTACGCCACCAAGGCCGAGGGTGCCTACCCGATCATCCTGGTGACGTACGAGATCGCCTGCGACAAGGGCAACAAGGCCGAGACCCTGCCCAGCGTCAAGGCGTTCCTCAACTACACCGTCAGCGAAGAGGGCCAGAAGGTCCTGAGCGAGGCCGGCTACGCGCCGCTCCCGACGGAGATCGCGGCCAAGGTCCGCGAGATCGTCCCCACCCTGTCCTGACCCCCGGACGTGGGGGGGGGCGGCGCCGGGGGGGGCGCGCGCCCACCCGGCACCCCCCGC